>CAIKAN010000050.1 GCA_903825415.1 uncultured bacterium | reverse complement strand
TTCAAGCACTCGCCCTGCGATATCCACAGATATTACTTCTTGCAAAAAATATCGAGCTTTGCTACAAATTAAGCACTCGATTATTAAAAACAAAGAACCAGCATGTCACGAGCCAAAGAACAAATAAAAAAATCAATAAAGAAGGCTGCGCCATTGAAGGTGGCAAAGAAAATTGAAGAGGAGGAAGATAAGCCTTTCGTCTCAAAAGAAGCGATAAAGAAGACGCTGGATATAGACGAGCTCGTACCGCCCATCGTAGATACAGACGAGAAGATAGACGATGAAGCGATCATTGCCCCAGACACAGACGGCGATATTGAATCTGATGAGCCCGATCTCGATGATGAGAGCCTCAATCCTTTCGGGGATAAATGGGAGATGTAATTGAATCTTACGTGCTCGGCGCATTTTTTCTTGCGAAGATGCGCCTTTTGGCTGTTTTTGCTATGATAGGATGACTTGATGTCTCACAGAACCAGAAAAAGAAGGCCTATCCGCGCTCTGATACTCCTATTCTTATCAGGCATTCTAGTGTTGACTGGATGCGCGGCTCTATGGGTCTCGACCCTGAAAATGCCCGACCTAAACACGTTCGAGAGCCGCAAGATCTCACAGTCTACAAAGATATACGATCGTACAGGGACCGTCCTTTTATACGACGTAAATACTGATATCAAAAGGACGGTTGTACCTCTTTCCGCTATATCAGCCAATATACAAAAGGCTACGGTCGCCATCGAAGACTCTGACTTCTATACTCATTTCGGAATCAGGCCAACAGCCATCATCCGCGCAGCCCTAGCAGATATCACGAGCGGCGGAGCCAGCCAAGGCGGATCGACCATCACCCAACAAGTAGTCAAGAATTCCCTGCTGACCCAAGACAAGACTTTTTCCAGGAAGATCAAAGAATGGGTGCTGGCCATAAAACTGGAAAAGATCATGACGAAGGACCAGATCCTCGAGACATACTTGAACGAAACCTCATATGGAGGAACGATTTTCGGAGTGGAAGCCGCCAGCCAAGCTTTCTTTGGAAAAGCAGCCTCCGATCTGACACTGGCCCAAGCCGCCTATATTGCCGCTATTCCCCAGGCACCCACATATTTCTCCCCATACGGTACACATAGGGATGCATTAGACGCGAGACAGAAACTGGTTTTACAAAGGATGAAAGAACTATCCTTGGTCTCAAATAATGACTATGCTGCGGCGACAAAAGAAAAAGTAGTATTCCTCTCAAAGAACGGCTCCGGAATACGCGCGCCGCATTTTGTTATGATGGTGAAAGACTATCTTTCTCAAAAATATGGCGATGATATGGTCAACGGCGGAGGATTAAAGGTCATTACTACACTCGATTATGACATGCAACAAAAAGCAGAGCAGGTCATAACAAAATTCGGGCCAACCCTCGCTTCAACCTATAATGCCAGCAATACAGCCATGGTCGCCATAGACCCAAAAACTGGGGATATCCTAACCTTGGTAGGGTCTCGTAATTACTTCGACCCGGCTATAGACGGAAACTACAATATCGCCCTAGCTATGCGTCAGCCCGGATCAACATTCAAACCTTTCGTATATTCAACCGCTTTCAAAAAAGGCTACACACCAGAAACAGTTCTTTTTGATACAAAAACGGAGTTCTCTACTAGATGCAACCCTGATGGAACTCCCAAGGTCGCAACAGACGATCCAAAGAAGGTTTGCTACTCTCCCGTGGAATATGATGAGGTATTCGAAGGTCCTCTGACCATACGCCAAGCTTTGGCACAATCGCGCAATATCCCAGCCGTTAAGGCTTTATACCTAGCTGGCATCAACGATTCCATACAGACGGCCAAGGATATGGGGATCACCAGCCTCAATGACCCATCGCGCTACGGACTGACTTTGGTCTTGGGAGGCGGCGAAGTCTCGCTACTCGACCTCACTAGCGCTTATGGCGTCTTCGCTAATGATGGGGTGCGCAATCCATACCGATCAGTGCTGGAAGTCGATGATAGTTCTGGAAATGTCCTAGAGAAAGCCTCCTTGAGCCCATCTCAAGTGATCGATCCGACTGTGGTGAGACAGATATCCAGCATCTTATCAGATAACAACGTGCGCATGGCCAGCCTTAAACCTATCGGGGACAGCGTCGGCAGGCCGGTAGCCATCAAAACGGGTACGACTAATGATTATCGCGATGTCTGGACTCTCGGATATACGCCTAGTCTAGTAGTTGGAGCTTGGGCAGGAAACAATGATAATGTCCCCATGCAGCACAATGTCGCAGGACTCATCATTTCCCCGCTCTGGGGAGCGTTCATGTCTCAAGTGGCCAAGAACTTCCCTCCAGAAGACTTCAAGACACCGCCACAGCCATCGATCGACTCAAAACCTGTGCTCAGGGGTATTTGGCAAGGAGGAGTGTCTTATTGGAAAGATAAGGTCTCCGGAAAAGTAGCGACTGAATATACTCCTCCAGAATTACGACAAGAGGTTGTATTCAACAATGTCCACACGATCCTGCAGTGGGTAAATAAAGATGATCCAGCAGGCCCCATACCGACAAACCCAGACCAAGATTCACAATACAAATATTGGGAATATGGTGTCAGAAATTGGTTCGCCGACTATCAAAAATCGCATCCAGACTTCAAAGAACCTGCAACTTTCGTGATTCCTACAGACAAGGATGATATACACGCACCGGACAAGGTGCCTTTGGTGAGCATACTGACTCCAACAAGTACGGATATGATTGATCCAAGTCAGCTCCTCAACGTACGGCTCGCCGTCAAAAGCATCAATAAGCCGCAGAAAACAGAACTTTACGTTAATGGTAAATATATACTGACGTCGGTCAACGATCCGCTGAATTTCTATTTCGTTCCAGCTGATAGCGGAAATCTGAGCGATACCAACACTCTCTCTGTGATACTTTATGATACCGCCCTTAATAAAGGACAAGCTGTCACTAGTTTCACTATTAAGAGATAGATTATCTGATATCTGAAACTTTATAAGACCGCTGCTCTCTATTGATAGCGTCGATTATCGCCATCTTCTTGATATAAATAACTGATCGAGCGCCTTGAGAGAGCCCATTCAATGAGATCACTGATGCTTTTATCGATACAGCTTCTATCGGGACTTCTATAGAAGCGATCTCTTTAAGTTCTTTCTGAACAATAATTCGAAACCCCACCTCTTTCAGGCGAGCATTCTCAAATTTCTTGAAAAACTGTCCTATATTGAACATGATCAGCGATTCATGGGCATCACAAGATACATGAAGCTCTTGTCCCCTATCGGGGTTATTACCATAGCCTTATTCGATCCGCTCAGTTGGAGAGAGACGCTGTCAGAATCTATCGACTGAAAACAGTCAGCTATATATTTGTAATTGAAATTAACCTCGATCTTCTCGCCGCTGACAGCAGCATCAACGGAGGTCTTGTTCTCGCCCACATCGCTATTCTTGGTCTGTATCTCAAAGAGCTTGGCCTTTGGATCTATGATGAACTTAACCTGATTGAATTTATCAGAGAATACATTCGATAGTTTGAGGCTATTCTGGATGTCTTGTTTGAGAGCTATCACCTCTGTCGTATAGTTCTTCGGTATTATCTGTTTGTAGTCCGGGAATACACCGTCGATAGCCCTTGAGACTATACAGACTTTGTGCGGTATCTCGAATGAGATGAGATTTTTGCTTATACTGACCTCTATCGACTCTTGGCTAGATTCCAAAACCCTCGATATGTCGGTAATATTCTTGAACGGGATCAGAATGTCAGGAATATCAGACCTTGATGGCAATCTGATCTTCTTCTCTGCCAGCCTAAAAGAGTCTGTGGCTGCGAAAACAAGTGAATCATCCTTCAAGTACACATAGACGCTCGCAAACTCTGGTTTGACGCTTGAAGTCGAAGCACTATACCAAACTGAGCGCAGACCCCTGACGATCAGCTCTGGCGGAAGGGATATCTTTTTTTCAGATGATACTTTTGGTATATCTGGAAAATCCTCATACGGAACGGCTTTGATCGTACACTTTGATTTAGCGGTGTTTATTTGTATATTTCCACTACTTGATTCTATATTGACGAAACTATCATAATCACCCATCTGCCCCAAGAAGGCTGAAAGTGTAGCTGCGGGTATAGCAAAGACTTCTTCGCCATCTGACTTAGCCGACAGATACACCTCAGCGCCGACATCAAGATTTGTCGCCTTAATGGTCAGCTGATTCTTTTTTACATCAAAAAGCAGACATGAGAGTACAGGAAGAGTCATATGCTTTGCGGCGATCCGCTCTACCAACATGACCATCTTTTTGAATTCCTGAAAATGTAGTTCCAACTTCATGGGGATGTAATAGATTAGTTGTTGTTAAGTTCTATTAAATTCATTTATTACTATTATAGGGGTGGATATGTGTATAGATAGAGGAGTTAGTATTCGCTTGATATTTTGGAATATATTTTCATACATCATGTTTATAATCGGCCTACATCCCAAGCCCTTCCATTTGATTTCAAAACGATACCCATCTTACCCACCTGCTATGCTTTCTCAAATCACAAGATCTCAACAGCTTGTGAACATCACAGCATGGTTCTCAGTTGGGTGATCTCCTGGAGCAGTAAAGAATTGCTTTTGATATCCTCTTTTATCTTCTCATATGAATGGATCACTGTAGTGTGGTCGCGACCTCCGAGCTTATCCCCGATCGATGGGAAAGATAGGCTGAAATCTTCTCGCAGGATATACATGATCACTTGTCGTGGCTTAACTACCTCCTTTTTGCGGGTCTTATTGTATATGCTATCTTCATCGATATTGTAAAAATTGCACACAGTCTTGACTATCTCCTTTGATGAGAGCATCTTCTTTGGTTTAGCGTTGTTTTTGAGGATATTTTTGATATCGTTCAGATTCAGATCTTTGTTTTTGTGTATTGTCTGATGTGCGACTATGTTAACTATACCCTCGATCTCGCGGATATTGTCTTCTATCTCCGTCGCCAAATAGTCTATGATCTCTTCTGTAAGGGTTATGTTGTGTGGACCGCATTTTGTGCGGATGATGGCCATGCGAGATTCTTTGTCGAGCTCAGCGATATCGATGATCATGCCGGCATTAAAGCGGCTACGAATGCGATCTTCGAGGTCTGGGATGATGTTTGGATGGCGATCAGAAGAGAATACGAGCTGTCTGGCTGTATCATGGAATGTGTTGAATATATGGAAGAGCTCTTCCTGGAATTTTTCCTTGCTTGAGAAGAACTGTACGTCATCCATGATGAGAATGTCATACTTCCTATATTTTTCTTTGAATTGTTGGGCCTTGCTGGTCTGTAAAGCATCAAAAAGATCCGATCCAAAGCGTTCCGCGGTGAGATAATAGACTTTTTTGTTAGGGAATAGAGATTTGATCTTGTTTCCAACAGCTTGGATGAGGTGGGTCTTCCCTCTGCCGGTGCCCCCATACACGAATAGAGGATTGTAGACCTGACCAGGGTTCTTTACGACCATGGCTGCGGCTGCATGGGCTAATTCATTAAATGGTCCGATCACGAAATTATCGAATGTGTAGCGCGGGTTGAGGTTATCTTCTTTGTTTATGTAGAAATCCTGAAGCGGCATGGCTATGGTGGATGTAGAAATCGCTTTTTTACGAGCCTCATCGCTACGCTGCTCGTCTTCGCGCATTACTACGTATTCCAAAGCTCGTACGCGCTCATTCAATTGCCTCAGGATGCGTAAAATTGAGTTATGGCATTTTTTGAACAGCCATTCTCTAGTGAATTCATTTGGAACTCCCAGAAACACTATTCCCTCTTCTTCTCGGACTATCTTTGTTGTCTTGACCCAAGTGGAGTAGTTGGCAGGAGAGACTAGCGACTGGATCTCTATGAGTGCTGTTTGCCAAATTTGGGAGTAGTCGTTCATAGTTATGCACAGGTGTTAGTGCGTTAAGTATATACCTGTTTATAACTCTGCATACTTGTGGATGAGGGTTAAATATGTTGATAACATGTGGAGAGTGAGTTTGATAATGTTTTTTTATTGTCCGCAATATTACATTTGTACAAAAATAGTTTTCTGGTATTGATTTGTGAATAAATATTCTGTTTCAGCCCAATGAATATAGTTTGTTTATGATCGGCAAAATCGCCTACGCCAATTGCAACCGTATCTTGCCTTACCGGAGGCGGCAAGATACAGGCAATTGTTGCTTCGGCTCAATCGCATTGCCGATCATAAACAAACTATATTCATTGGGCCGATCAGGGTTCGTTTATTTGAATATCCATGCATTCTTCTTGCGCCTTAAGAGAAATAATGTAATACTGCATAATCATGTCATTCACATATCAACCAAACAAAAGAAAGCGCGCCAAATCTCACGGTTTTCGCATCAGAATGAAGACTCCGGGAGGTCGCAAGGTTTTGGCCAGACGCCGTTCCAAGGGAAGGGTTCGCGTTGCGGTGTAATATGCTCAAAAAAGCGCAGAGGCTCTCTGCAAAGCAGCTAGAGGAGGTGATGAAAAAAGGAAGCGTATCCCACTCTTCCCTTTTTTTGTTGAGATACCTTTCAGGACAGAAGGATACTCGTATCGCTGCTGTGTTATCAAAAAAGATCGGTAAGACGGCTGTCGTTCGTAATAATACTCGCAGGCGGATATATGCGGCAGTCAGACCGTTAGTTCATTCGGTTGTAAATGGGGTACATATAGTCATATTTGCCAAGCAAGATCTGGCCATGATCAAGGTCGCTGATCTGGCGGAGGAAATGAAGGGGGTTTTCAAGAAGGTTAGACTTATGAAATGACGAACCGCGTCAGCCGCGACCGTCGCAGGCGGCGATCCCCCTTCGCCAAGGCTACGGAGGACGCTGCAAGTGGCGACTTTGGCGGAGCGTAGCGAAGCCAAACGAAGGCACTTCGTCGCGCCGAGGAGGGAGCGGGGGTAGCGATTAATGACAGCTTGTTTAATGTCGTGTATAGTTAACTAGACTCAATACTATGTACACCACCTACATCGTCACCCCCCTCTATAATGGACTCGTGGGCATCATGGATCTATTGCCGTGGATAGACATCGGCATGGCCGTGATAATCTTCACGATCATTGTGAAATTGGCGCTATTCCACCTGTCGAAGTCTTCTCTTTTGACTCAGATCAAGATGAAGGAGGTCGAACCAGAGGCCAATAAGATCAAAGCCCAGTATGCCAAGGATAAGCAGGTCCAAGCCTTGAAGATCATGGAGCTCTATAAGGCGCGCGGTGTTAAGCCTTTTTCTGGCATGCTCCTCCTCTTCATTCAGCTTCCTATCCTTCTGGCATTGCTGTCTGTATTCTACAAGATCATACCGACCATTCACCCGGAATTCCTCTATTCATTCATTTCCGTTCCTATGGTCAAGACCCAATTCCTGGGATTGATAGATCTGACCCAGAAGAGCCTCATTCTTGCAGTCGTAACCGCTTTGGCGCAATTCTGCCAGCTCCATTTTTCTTTGGCATCAAAGACACAAACCCCGATAATGTCCGCGAATGGCAAGCCGGACGTTCCTCCTATGGATTTTGCGGCGTCTATGAATACACAGATGAAATTCATCCTTCCTCTATTTGCCTTTGCCTCGGTCTACTGGCTCATACCCATGAAATTCCCTCAAGCCGCTTCGATCATCGCTCTTTACTGGATAGTGAGCGCTTTATTCACTCTGGGACAAGAAACATATATCAGGAGACAGTATCTGAGCAAGTAAAATTAATAGCTTCCTGCAATGAATTCAAGAGACCACAGCGATAGGTCGTCTTTGTTCATGAAGTAGAGGAAATTGTCGTTACCGCTCAATTGCATATTATAGGCGTCAATCATGGTATTGCCCTGATTCAGCAAGTCGAACATCTTGCTAGACTGTCCGCTCTTGGTATCCAGTTTCCAGATGCTATCTATGAAAGAGAGTTTACCTGTATACCAATCGTCAGGATATGATCCTCCAGGGATCGATGAAGATACGCCACAATATATATTCGAGACATTCTTGTTACCCCAGACGCATTTCTCCGCCAGGGCGCGGAATATCACATCAGTCGTCTTGCCGCTTTTAACGTCCAAGACATAATTCATGAAAGTGCCTCCATCTGAGGAGTCAGTCTTTGAATAGAAGACTTGAGTGGCGTCATGGCTGACTTTGGCGGAGAGGCCTGTGATGCCACCCAAGACTTGTTTGATGGCGCCGGTCTTGGCATTTACGAAATACAGATATCCGGCAAATGCAGATCCGGCTTTAGTTTCCACTGTTATGGTATTATCCTCCGGCCAATCTACCGCTATCTGGCTCAGAGGGAGATCGAATATCTGCACTTGTCCCGTTCCGTCGAATTTGGAGATATAGCCTTTTGAATGGTTATCTTCATTGGTCACAAGGAGAAGCCGGTCTTTCTTCGGAGATACGGCTATTCCAGTGACTGTTCCTGTAACAGCTTTGCCCTTCAACTGGTACGCTGTTTCAGTCAATTGATTCGACGCTGTGCTAGAAGAAATCTGCGCGATAGAAGCGGTCGAGGATGTGGCCATTCTAGGATTCCTGATGATACTGGTCAGAACTGTCGTGATCGAATCATTTGAGTTATTGAGATATTGAGCAGCGAAAACATCGGCATTCTTGTTCCACCAGCTCTCATATATCCTAGGCACCAGAGTATTTGAGATGATGGAGATGAGGCTACTGCTGCCATTGGCTTCATATATATTGCCTCTTCCCCGATCTACCCAGCGGATTATCGTAGTGCTAGCTGTAGTGCTGGCGCCGTATCCTCCTACTGGAGTGGCGCTCAGTAGTCGCAGCAAAGGCTGCTTCCCTGTTATGGGCGTAGTTGTAGGTGTTCCGTTATTGCCATTATGTACTGGAGTGATCGGCGGATTCGACGTGCCAAAAGGATTGAATCCATTGTTCCCATTGTTCGTAGGCGGCACGGTCGTGGCAGGGCTGCGCATGAAATAGAACCAATAAGTGAAAATGGCGGCACCGATGATGATCAGGGCGATGACTATATAGATGAGTTTTCTTATGAGGGAGGTGTTCATTGATTTGTCATCTACAATTCATAGGTAGAATTGATGTCATACTTTTTCTTGGCAGTATTATAATTATCTTTAGCGGTTTGTAGACGGCTCTGCAGATCGGCTTTCAGTGCCGGGTCGGTCACTGTAGGCAGGAGATTCTCTATATGATCCAGACTTGTCTTAATCTGACTGTAGATGGCATCTGACCCACTTATGTTATTGACAATAGCTTGGTCTTTTACAACCTCTAAAACAGCAGCGGCATACGAAGCTCTGTCATTTACCTGTTGTTTTTGAGCCGGTGCATTCAATTGATCGAGTTGTGTATTTGAGTTGTTTTTTATCTGTGTGAGCGCGTCGATGCCGGTCTGATATTCGTGATTAATGCTCTCAAGAGTCATCGAACTGTTAAGTGTCTGAGTAGAAAGGTTTTGAAGCGTCTGAGAGATGACCCCATTGCTCATTGATGAATTCGCGGATTCGACAATTTTTGTCGCTTGAGCGTTTTTAATCTGATCGTCTTTTTGTGCTATCTGCGTTTCGAGATTTGTGATCGCAAGCGGGTCGGTGTCTGCCAGGTTTTGTGATCTCATCGTATCCAATTGACTTTGCAGGTCTGACCTTTGTTGCTGAAGATCGTTGACCGTATTCTGTGCTTGTCTAGCGGCGTTCACTGACTGCTGACCCTGTTGTTGAAACGCGCCAGCGTCTTCATTTAATTGATTCAACCCATTTTGCATAGCTAGTTGGTCCGCCTTTCCTTGTTTCAATAAATCAGCACTTATCGGTGGAATAGCTGCTGGTAAGGCCACAAGTTTAGGATTGACCGTTTTGAGGATAAGATAGGCGCATAGCACCATCAGGAGACCGGTGATAGCATTCCAGAATTTATCTTTGCCTTCGTTCTTGCCCGTCCATGAATCAGTGGTCACATACTGGAAGCCTCCGTAGACGATCATGAAGACCGCTGCGGCGGCGGATATGGCGATGAGGAAGTTGAATACATACTGAAAGTAATCTCCCAGATTGATAGTTTGCATCAGGGAGACCTTCCCTGTCCCGCTGGAAGTGCATGGTGTGGCGTTCGGTGTCTGGGATGGTATACAAGGCAATGGCGCTAGAAGCTTGTAAGACTTGCCGTTATTCCCTGAGCCGACTTGTGCAGAAGCGGGAATAGAGAAAGAGAGAATGACGACTGCCATCAGGGCAAAGAAAGCAAATTTTTTTATAGTCGTATTCATGTTTCTTGTATTATAGGCCATTATAATTATTCAAAGGATCGGCCGTCTGCGTCTGATTCCCTGTTCCTCCGAATATAGCCGTGAAGGCATTCGATGCTGTTTGAAGGAAATCATCGGTATTGTTTATTTGAAGCTGTATAGCGGAAGAGCCGGAGGTATTGGCTGGAGAGCGGAGGGTGATAGATTGGCTGGAGCTCAAGTCTTGCTGTTCGTTAGAGTTGATCATCCAGATATAAGTCAGCTTCTTGAGAGGAGCGTTGAAGCCATATGGAACAGCCAGAACGGATAACTCTCCCCCCTTTCCCAGTCCAGTGCTATCGCCTACAGCATTATTATATAGAGGGCCGTATAGCGGATCATTTGGATAGAAGGTTATGGACGGGCTTCCGGCCTGTACGGCAATGACCTTCTCGGCCTGTGCGGATCCGTCACGGGTTGAGACTTTGACATCGATCATCCTTTGCCTGGGAATAATGTCATCTTTCCAAGAAAAGACCTGTTTGCCATATCCGCCCTGGTCTTGGATGACGCTAGAATCCTTGCTCCAGGTATAGACGAGCGTTTTGGGGTCATATTCGACGCCTGAAGAATTTGCTAGATGAGGAAAGGCGATGATGCGATAGTTATTCTGATATGACAGGGGGATCTTGCCTTTGAAGAAAGGAGGGACATAGCCATCGTTTTCGAGAATGAGATCGATCTTGCCAGAGTTTATATTTATACTAGTGGCGAGAGTCCTCCCTTCTGGAGTTGTAGCTGAGACTGATACCGTCAACTGTTTTCCTAGAGCAGGGGCTTGGACTTCGATCGAAGTTATCCCAGGACCGCTCTGAAAGACCGAACCATTCAGTTTCCAGGTGATATTGGAAGCATTCAGATCCGTGACATAACTTTCGGCTGTGACAGTCAGGGTCTGTCCAGGCGTTGGATTCACGGTTGATAGCGTCAAACTGATGCCCTGAATAGATGAAGGAACGCCTTGAGCGTTGGCAGTCAAAGCAAAAGTGAGAATGAACAGGGTTATTACGGAATGTTTTATGCTAGAGATTTTCACGATGATACAGCTATTTTACCATGAACGAGCATATAAAAAATGGCGGTTATTCACATTCAGGCTGCCATTTTTAGTCCTCCGCCAGGGGGACGGATGTCATTCATGGATATGACATTGTCTGATTCCGATGCCGCAGCATCATTCTGGGGTGAGCGTATGCCATTCATATTGACCGGTTGCGGAAATGACTCAATGTTTTGAGGTTTTGGCATCCGCATGCCGCTATTATTGAGCGGTTGGCGTATATCGGGATGGAGCTGTCTTTCTTGTTCTTGTGCGGCTTGGATTCCAATCTCTTCCTGTTGAACGTTGCGGTGTATGTACCAAATGTCGATGATCCAAGCCTGGGCTACCCCTCCCGTGAATTCTTCCAATAATTCCATACCTAACAAAGATGCCAATCTGCTTGGATGCTTGAATAGACTTACTCCTCTGATTTGAAGATACCCCGCTATTAATACACCGACGATCGGATCCAGAATCTCATTTATCACCGCACCGATGCCAAAAACCCAGACAAGGATCAATTCAATAATGACGAATTGAATGAAGTCGACGGCACCTGTAATCACATACAGAAGCTTCCACTCGGTTTTTCCGATCTTTGATGCCATTAGTTTATTATATCATTTGGCCCGGCGATCATCCCCCAGCTTGCTCCAATTGCTTTTTTGCCTCTCGGATAGCCATGACTTGCTGCGGATTGGTGGTAATGATCTGATCTTCTGTGTATGAGGCTACGATCTTGAGGGCGACATGCTTCAAGCCCACGAAGAATATCCCCTCCCCTGCGTCTGATTCGAGTAGCAAGTACTTCTCTTCGTCGGTCAGGTTGAACGTCTTCTGGACATTGTCTATGACAGCTGGGGATTGCTTCAAAAGGATCTGGATAGAAGAGTTGGTGACGATGGGCAGACCATATGGCGATTTCAAGAAATCGTCCACATCTTGGGTGATAGTCGCTAATCCTAGATAGTATTTGCGCCCTCTCTTGGCTAGGCCGTAAAGGAAAGAGGCGGTATCTTCTGATTTCATCATCCACCAAGCCTCGTCGATAACGAGAAGGCGCTTCTTCAGATTCTTGCGGATGGCCGTCCAGATATAGTGAGTGATGATGTACATGGCGACTGGCTTGAGCTCGTCTTCCATGTCTCGCAGCGAGAATACGCAGAATTTGGTGTTGATGTCGATATTAGACGGGCGATTGATGAAGCCTGCCCATGTTCCTTTGGTGAACTTGCTCAATCTCTCTACCAGAGATCCGGCGCCTTCCATACCCGCTAGAACAAGCTCGAAGTCTGACAATAGAGGAGGCTCGATGCTCTTGAAATCTGATTCCGGAGTGATGTCCTTCAAGGCATAGGTCTCTGAAATTGCGCGGTCGACTATGGCATCTTCTTCTTGGCTCAGGCCTCCCAACATCAGACGGAATAGCCCTACAAGATTGATGATATTGGATCGTAGGACATCGGAGGCTGATTCGTCTTCATGAGGTATAGGCAGATCGAAAGGATTGACATGGTGCTCTGAATTCAAGGAAATATTGAAGTATTTGCCGCCTGTGGCATCGGCCATGTATTCGTATTCCTTCTCAGGGTCGATGACTATGACATCTGTATCGAACATCAAAGTTCGCAAGATCTCCAGCTTGGTGCAGTAGGACTTTCCGGAACCGGCTACGGCGAAAGTCACGGAATTGTAATTGCCCAATGAATACCTGTCGAATAGCACTAGCGAAGAATTGTGGCGATTGATGCCGTAAAGTATGCCTTTATCCGAAGTCAGGTCAAAGGATACGAATGGGAAAAGGCTAGAAAGAGGCGAAGAATTGAGCTTAGAATGGACATTGAGCTGATCATCTCCGATGGGAATGACGCTCTTAAAGCCTTGCTCCTGTTGGAATAGAGCTGGCTTCAAGTAGACCAATTTTGATTCCAATATGGATTTGATCTCGGATTCAAGTTTGTCGAGCTCTCCCTCGGAATCAGCAAAAAGGGTTATATATACACCGACGTCGAAGAGGTGCTCTTGGGCTTGCATGAGCTGATCGCGCAAACTCTCCAGATCTTGATAGGCGACATCCAGAGCCGGATCGCGCACCAATCCTCTCTCTTCCCTGCGAGAAAGCTGGCTCTGCACTTCGGCGACCTTCTTCTGGAAATGGCGGAGGATCTTGGCGGTATCGACCGGATTGATAAAGATAGCGACATTGAAGACTTTGTCCAGATTGATGATGGGGGCGAACCAGTTCTCTTGAAGGAAGCGCGGATAGGAGATGACGAAAAGCGTGCGGCCCATCTTCTCGCCGAGATTGACTTCTTTGGGACTGATCTTGAGAGCTGACGGGGCGATGATGTCCTTGAATTCCAAAACGCCAGCCTGATATATCTCCTCTGGCAGAATGGAGACAATGGGAGAAGGCGCGGCGCTTTTTTTGAAGATTTTATCGAGGAAAGACATATTATGTTATTTGAATAGGTTTCTCTGTATCTCCCGGATTAAACAGCCTATAGAACAATTCTACCACTTCCTCGGTGCCGAGCTCGGCGGCTCGTATGCCGCAGCGGACTAAACCCTGCTCGACAACGGAAACGCGCTGTTCTAGCTGAGTGCGGTATTCCTTGAATTGCTGATCGTTTATAGCAGCCTGGTCGGAAGCGCTCTTCTTTGGCAGGAATTTCGATAGCGGATTATTCCCTGTTTTCACCATTGGCGGATCGTATTGCACGACCACAAAGAAGCTCTTGGTCATGATATTGGTATTCTCGACGAAGGTCTTCACGAATTCTATGTATTCCCTGACTTGTACCTTCATGAGCTCTGTGCCCTGCTCCTTGTAGCGGCCTTCTAGGAGAGCGATATATGGGCGGATGTCTAGTTTCTTGGATTGGACAGCGATCTGTATGGGAAAATCCAATGAATTGAGGAAGTTCTGGAATTGCATCATGATAGATGTCTGTTCATCTGGAGATTTCAAGGCAAAGTTCAATGACGAAACCAAGACGATCGAGCGCATGCCGCCGTTCTTGAGGATGACCACGCCATCGTGGACTTCCTTTATAGGTACGAAATCTTGAGCTGTTTTCTGTTCTTTGGCCATATATTATTTTTGATCTTGATTGGAATACATGCTCTCCTTGATATCCAAGCTCCATACCAAGTCTTTGAGCCTGCTACCGGCGACCTTGGGCACCATGACTGTGGCATAATTCTTGGCGTCTTTGACGGCCTCCTCCATATTCTTGGGCTGCGGCTTGTCTATCTTTTTCCATATATAGAGCTTGGTGCTCATATAATACTTGAAGGCATATTCCGCTACGGATATCAGGGGGAAATGGCCATACACCTTGTAGAATGCCAAAGCTCCTGACAAGCCTAGCACGGCGACGATGGGGAGGGCGGATAGGAGCAGATTGCCTATCAGTATATATATGATGAAAGCCAGTCCTGCACCCCCGGCCATATAGATGAACTGCTTCAAGGTGAACGGTCCGAAGATCTTGTCTTCCACGTCTATGAATTGAGGAACTTGGTACTGCATTGCTTCTATTATAGCGGATTAGACTTGTTCTCGATACAGGTCGCTCTTGGCTCCATTGTCGGTTGGTGCATTATTTGTAGCCGCTGGAGTCGGTCTGACTATCTTTTCTTCATTCGTAGCTACCGTATTATTGAGAAGATGTGCGGCTACAGGGTCAGTCGGTTTTTTGTCAGACACAGCGCTATTTCCCGTCTGTGCCCCCTTGGTATTGCCGCTTTCAAGTAGCATGTCCGGGTATCCTCCTTCGGCTTCACCCTCGATAGTCTCTATGATCTCGCTCTTGCTCTCGACCTTGCCAGTGTTCGCTTCCGTTGCCGTCTTCATGGTGACTATCCCTGCCGGTTGATCCTTCTTGGTCTCGACATCGTCCTTAATAACTTCGAATTGTCCTGCGCTCTCCAGCGCCGAAATATCCTTGCCTGCCTGTTCCATGCGCATATTCTCAGATTCAGAACTAGAATATCCTGAGTCAGCAGTGTTCTCCATCTCTTGGAGATATTTCCTGATGCTTCCGAATACTTCGCCGTTTACCTCTTCAGCGATAGTCTCTGCTTCAGCCTTCCTGATCGAGCATCGAGCTATGACATTATTCACGAAATCTCTGGATTTATTGAGTCCGATCATCGTCAGACCCACTTCATCCACAAGCTCCCCGATCTGGTCTATGAGCAGCCCATGTTTCTTGGCGATAGCCTCCACCTTCTTATTGACCTCCACGGAAGTCACTGCCTGCTGGACTTCCCTAGGCAGTTTCTTGAATTGTTCCTGTATTTCTTCTGCGGTGTATTGGGTCATTGTTTTACATTATGTTCTGGGTTTTTCAGCGCCCCCGCCCCCGCCCCCTCCTCCACCCCCTCCTCCACCGCCGGAAGATTTGATCGTGATGCTCAAATCCTCAAATCTGGAGCTTTCTTCGACAGCTTTGCCTTTTTCGATAGCATCTTGCAGGCTCTCTATCTCATCATTGACCCCAGATCCCTTGTCGACTATATTCTGCAGCTTCTCTATCTTTGATTGTATCTCCTTCCTCTTCTCTGCTCGTGCGGCTTTTATCTGTTCTCCCGTCTTTCCAGGCAGAGATATTCCGGACTTTTCCTGCTCTGCGATATCCGCGTCTTCCTTTTTGAGCTTCTCGATCTCGTCCTGAGCGTTCTTTCTCGCTTCACGATCCCTTGCTTTGAGATCCTTGATTTTTGCTTCAGCTTTCTTTTTGTCCGCTATTGCAGTTTGTTTCTCAAACTCTTTCTTTGAGTCTCTTCCGAGTTTTTCGGAAGATTCCTTTCCTGCCCTGCCAGTCATGAGCTTGTTGAAGATGCCCTTGTTCAGACCCTGATTGAATTCTGTTTGCGCTTTATACTTCGCTTCATTGTATGCTTGATCTCCTTCTATTCCTTGTGGGAAGCTGCTGCGCTTTACTGACTCCCCTATATTCTTATGCATGGATTCTATGCTCTTCATATCTTTCTCCAGTTTGCCCTTGTATCCGACATCGCCGCCGAATTTCGATGAGCTGACATTTGAAAGGCCTTGTGATGCCAATAGGCCCAAAGAAGGATTGCGCTTGCTGAGGTTAGCCATTGCACCGCTCTTATTCATGCGATATGCTGCCCATCCAAGCGTATTCCTCCCTGCCCATGAACCAGCCTTATTTCTCGTGCTCTCAAATAGATCTTTAATCCACTTTGACCCCTGTCCTGCTACTTCTACCGCTGCAAAGAGAGGGATATTGATCATGAATATGATGAAGCAATATCCAACGAATAGCTGCATGATCTGGGTGGTAGCCGTAGCAAGATCAGATGCGCCAGTTGATGAGGTGCTCAAGAGAGTACTCATGCCGCTGTTTACGATGAAGAGCACGGCCACATACATGAGCGCCATATAGACTGGAAGGAAGAGCAGTTGTGCCTTGAATTGTCCCATCCACTGGTCTTTGAATTTTTTGAGTTGAGGCACGGCATAAGCGGCGATCCAGATAGCGGAAAAGCCTAGAAGGAAAATGAGCACGATGGTACGGAGTATGGCGGCGCAAGCTACCGCAAAGAAGCTCAAGCCTGTTATTATCTCCACGAAAGCCCCAGTCAGATTGGCTATGATCATTAGGGTGAGCTGGACTGTGCCTGTTTGTAGGAGAATGGCTTTTACTATGCCGCCATTCCACCATTGATTGACCTTGAGCGAGCTCGAGATTATGCCGGAGAAGCCTCCGCTGCCGTTTTGAGCCGATTGTTTGATGATATCTCCCAAGCTGGGATTAGTGCTGTAATTGATAGCTTTTTGGTCTGGCATCAAGGCATTGGTGAATTGCAGAGTAACGATATTGGAAGCGTCTATGCAGACTTGGGCAAAGAAGAAGCTGAAATTGATCAAAATCCCCATGATAATGATATTCTTGATCAAGCTGCCATAATTGGCTTTTTCCATTCCAATGATCTTTAATATAGCGGCATAGAGGATGAAGAATATTAGGACCATGCTGGAGAAGTCCCTGATTATAGCCCAGACCGTATAGATCACTGGGGTATTGCTTATGAATGAGCCGAGATTGGTTGTTATCTGAATGCTTACATTCAACATCGTTCCACATAAGGCTAGGAACCAGCCAGACAGCCAGAATATAAAGTAGGCTATAGTCGCAAGCGTTGCTAGCAGAGCTTTGAGTCCTATGAGGCCTGTTAAGATATCGGTAGCCATTTTTTTATTTATGTTCTCTAGTTAGTTGTTATAGTCTTCGGTGTTAGAGGGATTGTTGTTGCTGGAATTCTGATTATTGATAAGAGTCTGTTGGGTAGATGGACTGAGTTGTTGCCACTGCTGATCAGTTATTCCTGGGATAGGGGAAATGGCGGAACCGACACCAGATGAGCTTGTGCTACCGGTAGAACCTGATTTGGCCGGAGGATATTCTGCATTACAATCAACAGGATCGAACCCTGCCTTTATACACTGGTCAAAGAGGGAGTTGTTATTTGGATTGCTGGTTGTGGAGCTGCCGCTGGATCCATATTGGCTAGCGCAAGTCGCGGCGCTTGTCCCCGAATTGACGCATTGTTGATAGGCGGCGGGATAGTTTGAATCCGCACTGCCTGCCGATGAAGAGTATGCTGCGCAAGCCTGTTGCGCGGTGCTGGAATTGGTTGAAGTCATCGACTGAACCGTGGTCAGATCGTTCCTGGCATTATCTAGCTCTGTTGAGGTGACGAATGCCGTGCCTGACACGGATCCTTGCACCATGGAATTGTATCGAGTAGAGACCTGCTGGATTTGATCGACGGTAGTGGCGCTGTTAGCCATCGATGAGATATCCTTAGCGCTATTCAGGCGAGCATTGGCGCTCAAGAGATTGGCTTGGGCTTGTGCGAGAGATGTAGAGTAACAAGACCCGATATTTTGAGAATTCGATGAAGCTCCGCTCAGGGCAGTGACGATCTGTTGGCGCAGGCCTGCATATTGAGTGGCGTTGGCGACATAAGAGTTGATAGAAGAGACCATCTGACTCTTTGAATTCTGGAGCTGGCTATTATCAGACTGCGCAGAGAGCTGTGAAGCGATGCCTGAAGTGACATTGCCGCTCGTTCCGACATGGGTAGCGGCATGCAAGCCTCCTTGCAAGACTTTGGAGACCAGCTGAGCAAATAGGGCGCCGACTATCTGATTGAGTGAGCCCGCTATATTGAGGGTGTCTTGCGGTATACCTAGGGATTTATCTATAGATCCAGCGATGACAGAGCCTGGGGTTTGTGTCTCGCAATCCTGATAGGTCACATTGCCATTCTTGTCGGTTTTTGTGGACAATCCTCCTCCACCGCTGTCTTTTTGATACATATCCATTGAAGCCTCGTCTGCGCTGATGTCGATACAGTTTTGCCATGACATGAATCCCCTGCCGAGCGATAGGTCCATCTGTATGCTGTTCTTCTTTTGAGTGACTTTGTAGGAGATCTCTTCTTTGGCAAGTTGATATGCGCCATATGGATTATTTTGAGGCTCCGAGGTCATTGAGATGAAAGCTGGCCATCCCCCCTGAGAGAAGTCTCCGCTTGTGAATCCGCTCATAGTCGCACCAGACCCATTGGCTGAGATATTTCCTCCAGCTATCGTTTTGCCGTTAAGCGTAGCATTGCCGCTGACATTCACGGTGGATTTATTGGCATTATTGATGATAGTACTCAAGGTACACGTGTATCGCTTTGGCTGCTCCACATTCATATTCAAGGCCAATGATAGGCGTATATCTATATTGAAGGGTGAACATAGATCTTTGAGGACTCCTGTATTGGCGATGAAGGCTCCGGTTATCTGATCTGCCGAGTCCGCAAAGAAAGATCCCGGATTCGTAATGAATGAAGGATTGCCTTTGAAGCCGGTATTGATCCAGTTCACCACGCTCGATGTCACCTGTTGGAGCAATATCTTTGCGATGCTCCAAGCCAAGCCGTCTAGGACGTAATTCTTGACCTGGAGCATGGTCGTGTCGGTAGTCCTTTTTACGGAAGCGGCGCTCGTGTCACTCATCACGCTGACCTGAACGAATTGGGCGGATGCCTGCATCGGAGCTGAGACGGCCACGATCATGAATATCGCTGATACGCACATCACTATACTTGCTCGTCTTGTTATTTGATTGAACATATTCTATGGTTTATTTGTAGTATTTATAGGTTCCACGAAGACGATCTTTGCCGCATCGAAACTATTCTGTAATCCCTGCAGAGCGTCAGATATCTGTTGGAGCCCTTGCATGTATATGTCCAAAGCTCCCAATGCTTGAACGGGATCGGTATCAACCTTGCGTAAGGCTTGAGCATTAAAAAGAGAAATACTGATGCCATTCATCAGATTGAGATGGTCATTCGCCAGCTTCTGCGGCACCTCCTCGCTTTTGAGCGAAGAGATAATGCTCTGATAGCTGGCGATTATCGGGTCTAGATCCTTCAGGCCGGATAGGTCGCCGGAGCTCAGGGCGTCATTGGCGATCTGAGCTTCGTTGGCGCTCGGCAGACTATCGAGCATATGCATAGTCCTTTTTGCATATGCAAAGATGGCCGCATTGCTAGAATCCGGGATGATGATTATGTCGCGTGTGGCATATCGGACGGGGATAGCGGCGGCACTGATCTGATTACCAAGTCGATCTGCCATGCCGCTTATCACTGTGGGATCATTATCCAATCCGGCCTGATGCGCTTGCATGTATTGGGTGAACAGGTCGTGGCTTATAACGTCAGTCCTCGACAGAGGGGCGTCTTTTGTGAGGGGGTCAGTTGCAGACGAATTCATCTTGATGCTGGCGGACGGCCCATCAGCCAAGAATTGTTTCTGCCAATTGCTATTTTTGGTGGTCGATGCTGCCGCTGGGTCGATTAGACCAGAATCAGGCGAGGTTACTGCGGACAGAGAGCTCTCATCGGCTGTATTATTTGGTCTCTGAGTGCTTTCATACGCAATCAACCCAGCGATGATGGCGGCGCATATTATAAAAATGATAACCGTCTGTTTGCGCGGGTAGAAAATAGCCATATTACCCCATAAGTATACCGCAAAATAATATTACAAACCGTATATTTTGGGGATAATTACCGCAAGCCACACTTGTCCTCTTGCCTAGTCTGTCCCAACTGTTCTCATTGTTCCCCTCGGCATGCCTTCGGACCTGCAGCTTGTTCCGTTGACGACCATACATACGCCTCCGGCAGTATAATTTCCCAAAAGAGTTTTTCCTTGGCTGATGCTATAGTTCGCATACAAAGTAGTGGCTCCAGGCATGTATATAAGTGAGAGATTCCCAGAGCTTCCGCCGCTTATCTCTACCAGCCGTGAAGCACCGCAAGTACATTCGGTTATCCTAGAGACTTTTCCTCCAAAGCTGATTGTTCCGGCACTGCCCGCTTGACCTGCCGCGGCTCCTATTGCCAGTCCTGCAACAGCTCCAACTACTCCCCCAATTGCTCCTCCGGCTGCCGAGCTTCCAGACCCGCTGCTGCTAGAGCCTGATCCGCTAGAGGAAGCGTTTCCTGTTGAAGCCGTGATGGTGCTCAGATGCCACGCGCCGTTGACCCAAATATAAGATCCATTGGAAGAGCTGGTATCGGTGCTTGTCGTATAAGTCTGGCCATCGCTTGATACAACAGTCCCAGACCCATCTGTCGTCTGTGTGCTAGTAGAATTGCCTGAACCTTGAGAATAATTTCCGGTCGTGCCATTTCCTTGGCTATTACCGCTCTGGTTAGCCGTACTTTGTCCTTGAGACGCACTTCCAGAATAATTCCCAGCCTGATAGTATGCGCCTGTGTATGACGGTTGTTGCTGTGGAGGCGCAGGATTCTGTGTATGCGCTAGCAAAGCATTTGCTTTTGTCCTGGAGTATTGACCGAAATATCCAGTTGGCTGAGTCAGTCCGGCTAGGGTGAGGATCTCGCTCTCATACAGAGATTGGAATCTCATCACGGCATCGAGGGTTCTCAATCCAAAATATGAGGTCGTATCATTGGCTGATCCTGGGCCGCTAGCGACAACGGCAGTTCTCTGGTCTTGATCTAGGAAGTATTGCAGGTAATTCACATCGGGGTTAGCGGAGCGCCCGAGCTTCAGGTTTTTGCTGAAAGAAAAATTTGCCGGTATGTATGCGGTATAGGTTTGTGCTTCTGCGCTGATCCCGTAGCCGAAGGTGGAGAGGATCGTGGTTACTACTAAGCATAAAGGGAGCAAGGATAGTCTTCTATGATTTTGCATGACTGTATTATAACAGCTTTACGCGATCGCTAGCCACTGTTCAAGCTTCAGATCCTCAGCTCGGACTTTCACATCGAAACTGTGTTCAGCCCAGATCTCTTTTAATCTGTCAGGTTCTATGACAGTCTCAAGATTTCGAATCAAAACTTTTCTTTTATGCGCAAACCCAGCGCGTACTATCTCAAAGAACCGCTGTATATCGATTTTATTTTCAGAGAAAAGTTTATCGGAGATATCTCGTATAGCCAGAATGGCAGAATGAACTGTTGGCGGCGGTGTAAATGCCCCTGGTGGCACCTTCGCCATGATCGATGGCGTGCCAAAGGCTTTTACTGAAATTGAAAGCAAGCTCTCTTTGCCATCTCTAGCGATGATCCGTTCTGCCACTTCCCTTTGAACCAGTAAGATCATTCGATCCGGTCTAGGCGAATATTCCAAGAATGATTGGAGTATCATGCCGGTGATATAGTAAGGAATATTAGCCACAACTGCGAAACTTCTTTCTTCTAAACCGATCAAATGTCTATTCAGTTTAAGAATATCTTCGCTAAGAATAGAGAGCTCGCTATTCATATCATTTACCTTGAATTGTCCCGCACTGAATTCATGGCAATTTCCTGCGAATTTATCTTTAAGAAGTTGGATTGCCCTCGGATCTTTTTCCACAGCAATGACTTTGGCTTTGGAATTCAATAACGCGTCGGTTAGAACGCCAGTGCCTGGCCCTATTTCCAAGACAGTCTCCCCTCCTTTGATTTGTGCCGCTTCGATGATCTGCCCCAAAACATGCCTTGAATTGAGGAAGTGCTGGCCGAGGGACTTTTTGGCGAGGAGGAACATGGAGTTCTGGTTATTTTAGTATCTTTGAATAGTCTAAGGCAGGATAAAGCTTGATTTTATTCGATAAAACATCATCGATTGAAACCCAGACAGCATCAAATTCGGCGTACGGTTCGATGATATGGATTTTTTCCTTATCGTATAGTTCTTTGTTAGAAAGCGTTCCTGTGAATATGAATACGATTTCATGTCCTTGTTTGCCTTCGTAGGTAAAGATATTTTCAATTGTGTCTATCAATGTAAGGTCTTCCACTTCACACTTGAGTTCCTCCTGTACCTCTCGTCGTATACCATCTTCACTTTTTTCCCCGAATTCGATGCCACCTCCTATAAGTCTATAGAATGTCTCATCTTTATCCTTGTCGTAACCCTCTGATGCCAATGTCTTGCCATCATGAGAAAATACGCACATCGCTTTAACCTTTTGTCTGTTATATTGCTCCATGTTGAAAGTCTAACAGGTTAGAGCTGGATAGTCATTTGATCACAGCACAAATAGGAAGTTTCGTGACACTGGATTCCCGCTTTCGCCCTACTTCGCTCCTCGTACCTCGGAGCTACGCAGGGCTCGCGGGAATGACACAGTAGATTAACAAATCATTTCTTGGAATTTCGTTCAGTTAAGTTTCAGAAATCAATGAAAATCGCCTTCGCTCCACTCGGCTTCTCCGGAGCCGATTCTTCAATGAGCTCTTTATCAATATCGTCGATGAATTCCGAAGGAATACAAACTCGTTGTGCGCCATAGACGGTGCGGATGATGGCATAGCTCAGATAGACTTTCTTCTTGGCGCGAGTGATCGCTACATAGAAGAGGCGGCGCTCTTCTTCCGCTTCCGCTTGATCCATTTTGTCTTCATCCATATGCTTGAATGGGAAAAGGTCTTGTTCCATTCCAGCAATGAAAACATGGTCAAATTCAAGGCCTTTGGAGGCATGGACAGTCATGAGTTTCACTGCATTCTCATTCTTCACTAGATCATCTTGGTCTGTCGCGAGCGCGGCATTCTCGAGGAGTTTTTCGATGCCTTCCGGCGGTTGAGGTCTGACCTCAACTATACCGAGGTCCGACCTCGTCCTTGGCTGAGGTCCGACCTCAGTAATTGCCCCCAAACTATCATACTGCGTCGCTACTGATACCAATTCCTGGATATTCAAAAGCTTCTCTTCATCTTCGCTGTCCCCTTCTCGCAAAGCTTTCTCCAAGCCGCTCTCTTGAATAATGAATTTCAAAGCCTCTGACGGTTTCTTTTCCAAGATCTCTCTCTTGATATCGTCCAAAAGTTTCCAGAAATTGTTTATCTTCATCCTCATCCCATCAGGCAAAGAGTTTTCTTGACCCGCTAGAACCTTTGCTACCGTTACTTTGCCTATACCTCTCGCGGGCACATTTATTATCCTATTTATATCCGCGAAGCTATCTCGATTCAAGGCCGCTCTCACATAAGAGAGCACGTCTTTCACTTCTTTCCTTTCAAAGAATCGCACGCCCACTAGCTGATACGGTATATTCTTCTTTATAAAAGCTTCTTCTATGGCTCTCGACTGGAAATTGGCGCGGTAAAGCACGGCGATCTCTCGCGGCTCTATCCCCTTGGAGATAGATTCTCGTACTCCATCCGCTATCGCTCTAGCCTCATCGAGCTCGCTGTATGAAACGATGAGCGGTATCTTGTCACCCTCATCATTGTCCGTATATAAAGTCTTCTTCTTGCGCATGACATTCTTCTCTATGACATCATTCGCCGCCGCTAGAATGATCTTGGTCGAACGATAATTCTTCTCAAGAGTGATGACTGTCGAGTCAGGATAATCTTTCTCGAAATTGATGATATTCTCTATGGTGGCGCCTCTCCAGCTGTAGATATTCTGATCGGCATCTCCCACCACGCAGATATTCTGATGATCCTCCGCGAGATATTTGGCTATACGATACTGTACCCTATTTGTGTCCTGATATTCATCTATATGGACATATTGCCAGATAGAGCTGTAATGCTTTCGTATCTCCGCTTTTTCTAATAAGTGGCAAGCTTTCAAAAGCAGATCGTCGAAGTCCAGAGCCTTCTCCTTCGCTAGAATGGTATCGTACTTTTCCCAGACGCTCGCAACCAATTCTTCCATGAAGCCTTTGCTCCTATCCATATATTCCAGGCGGCGCAAGCCGTCACCCTTGGCTCTGGAAATCATATTCAATATCGTAGCTGGCTCATATTTCTTGGGATCTACTGAACATTGGATCATGGCTTCTTTGATCGCTCGCCTGGAATCGCCTCGGTCATAGATCGTGAAATGCCTGGTCAATCCCAGAAGCACCGCATTCTCTCTGATGATATGGACACCCAAAGCGTGAAAGGTACTGATGAATGGTCTCTCCCTTGAAGAGATAGGCAGATTGATCTCCTTGTCCTCGGTCATCAAGTGCTCAACCCTCTCCTTCATCTCCTTGGCTGATTTATTCGTGAAGGTAATTGCAAGAATGTTATGCGGCGCTACCCCCTTCTTTATGAGATTAAGAATTCGGTGCGTGATCACCCTCGTCTTCCCCGCTCCCGCTCCAGCGATAATCAGAACCGGACCTTCAGTTGTTTCCACGGCGCGCTGTTGTTCAGGATTGAGTTTGGGCATGGGAGTATCTTAGCAGAGAAAGGGGTGATGAGATAATTTGGTAAAATCGATTGAGTATCATGAATATACTCTGACGCTTGATGACAGTCGTGCCGCATTTATGATAGCCTTTGTTTAGAAACAGTTTGCATTGCTTTGCGCGGCAAAGCGGTGATTGTTCGGGTTTTAACAAATAAGTTTATGAAAGAATCCACTAGTGCGACTGCGGATTTTGCTGATCTATATCGTACTTACTGTCAATATTGTCGATCTCTTTCTGATTCAAGTGTAAAGCTTAGTCAGGATGAGATTCGAGCCGCGGATGTTATGTCTGCGATGACTTGGCCACTTGGAAACGGTAAATAAATGTGGCAGACACCACGACATCGGCCGCCCAGTGCGGCCTTTTTTGCATCATATTCACACCAAAATATTTTTCTAGCAAAAAAACTCCCCTCAGCAAGCTGGGGGATGAAGTTGTGAATCAAAACCAATAGTAGGTGGAGGTGATCAGGTTTGGAGTGGGAATCTTCTCATGATTTCGCCCATCAAACGATCTCTGGAGAGGCTTGGAAACAGGTTTTTGAATTTATTAGCCAGGGTTTCCCATGCCCTCTCAAAGGCGGCATCGCACCTGTCTCTTTCGTTTATGATCAGCCTGATTCTCTGCGTGGACATTGTTTTGCCATCGATCCGGGCACACTCCCTTTCATTCCTGATCTTATCCTCAGCGAGTTGCCCGATATTTATCAAGATACGATCTGGTGTGAGTCGATTTGGACGCTCTGTGTCCAAGCCTTCTGTTTCTCCCACTGTAATGTCTAGCCTCCTCACGTCATTGTCGAGAGATTTAACAAGGGCGGTGTACATAGCAACCTTGTGCTCATTGGGGCATATGCAGAATTCGTCCCATACCTGCGAAAATATGCCATTAATCAGTGTTCCTACTATTACTGGCACAATAAACAAAATACATTTTATCATTTCGTCTAACTTGCTTTCGTGGGTGACAAGCAGTGAATATATTGACGTAGCCAGGGCTGCAACAATGATCAGAGCGGTAATCAGGTATCCATATCGCCTGTTGTATCGGATGATCCGCTTCGCCTTCACGCTTTCTTGCCGCAAGTCGGCCAAAGTCTTCCCTTTGAGGTTTTGGGCCATACTCGCTTCCCAATGCTTGATGAGGTCTGGTGGAACCGTATCGAGTAGATCGATCGGTTGTTCGTTTTGTTTCTTCATATTTTCAATGCCTTTTTAGACCATACGGCTTTCGGCTATCCGCAGGCTTTCGGCCCGCGCGATGAATCTGCTGTGAGAACACGCAGACGCGTATGTGTCAGAACAGTTGGCAGCTTTTCTGTAATTGAGCGTACAATAAATGCTGTATAAGTCAAGGATAGCGTTATCTGACCCGCCTGCACTTTCCACAGCTTAGCCACAACGAAAGAGAGGCATCTTGCTAAAATAAAGGTGTTATTAAGCCCTTTAATTTAGGCAATATGCCTCTCTTTCGTATGAACATTGTAAAACAAAAGTGGATATTTTT
>CAIKAN010000049.1 GCA_903825415.1 uncultured bacterium | reverse complement strand
TTTACTTGAATTTTCAATTTTCAAATTCCAATTTTCAATGAATTTTCAATAAACCAATTTTCAAAAATAGCATGGTTGTTTATTGATACTTTGTACATTGAAAATTGATTGAAAATTGGAATTTGAAAATTGAAAATTCATGTAGAAATCATTTTTCTTGCCCAAAGTACTTCTCCCTATAAAACCTTATCAATTCCTCGACCTTCGGCAAACACTCCGGAAACCCTATGCCTACCTTGGTCCTCTTCTGCACAGCTTCCAAAGTGATCGCTCCTTCCAGAACAGCTTCTTCTATATCGGCTTCGGTGACCTTGGTATTGGGGTCTATTACTTGTGTGCCTTCTATGACGATCCGGTCATACTGTTTGGTCTTTTTGAACCAATAATTTATGGCGGCGCGCAAAGCTTTGTCTCCCAGAACGGAGCAATGTATCTTCCTATCGGGAAGGCCTCCCAATCTCTTCATGATATCTTGAGGTCGGACCTCCAGAGCCCGATCTATCTTCATGCCTCCTTTCTCGGTGACCATAACCGAAAGCATGGAAGTGGCGGCAATGGCGGAAGCACAGCCGAAGGTGCGCCATTTGAAAGCGGTGATCTTATCTGTTTTAGGATTGATATTTAGCCACACCCGCATAACGTCGCCGCAACTTGGCGATCCCACTATCCCTTCCGCGTCATATTTGGCCATCTCCGGATTCTCCCAAAGCAAATTCTCCGGCTCAAAGAAATGCTTTCTCACTATCTTCGAATAAGCCCAAAAATCGCCGGTGTGTTTGTTGATTACGTCGGGTTTGGGGGATTTCCGCGAGGTCTGACCTTGCCCTGAATTTGATGCCGAGGTCAGACCTCGGCGGTTTATTTTTCTTTTGGTAGAGGAGGGCATGAATTGTTACTGAGGTTAAACCTCAGTAAAGCTATTATATAGGTATGGGGCAAAACGCGCACTTGACAAAGGATACTGTATGGTATATAATATCCACTGTAAACAGTTAATACTGTTGAACCATCCACAGGTCTTCTCGGACTTGTATCATGAGCCCTCCGAATGTCTCGGGAGGAATGATCCCAATAATGGGGAACGGTAAGTCTCTGAAAGGAGATAAAAATGAGAGAGTACATTGTAAACCTCACGAATAACTTGATTGGTAATAATGGCTTTGACTTGATGTTCCGGAGTATGAAAGCTGAGAAAGGAACCGAGATTGAAGCTGAAGATGGGTGGAAGGAGGAATTTGTCAGGCTGGTTAATCTCACCATCAGTGCGAGGGAAATTCGGGAATGGTCTCCCGAAACTCTCGGAAAGGTGATTTGTTCTCTTGAGGGGCATGAGCTTCCTTGCTATTCACCAGCGAGTTTCTTCGGTAAGCCGGATCAATACCTTCGGAATATTGTATCCAGCATGTTGGCTTGGTCAATCCGATACCGGCTCGAAGTGGCAGATGGAACAGAGCATGGGAAAGTCCCTGCATATGTTTCAAAAAAGCCACTCACCTTGAGGTCGGCGTTCCAGTAGTCCGAACACACCGTCCACGAAAGCCGCCCAGCTCTCGTTGGACGGTTTTCTTTTATTTAATAGAGAATTTGCTATTTAGAGCTTCCTCCTCCTCAAAAAATGAGGCGTCTGCCCACCAATGAACGCCTTTTTCATTTCCGGGAGGTCGGACCTCCCGATCGCGTTCTGGAGGTCGGACCTCCCGGAGTCCAATTTCAATTCCAAAGGAGAGATGGCGCGCAATCTTTTAACGATAGGTGGCAGATGTTTCAAGACAAAGCGTACATCGGACATGGTATTGGTAGAGCCCAAGGTGAAGCGGATACTGCCGTGAATGTATTCATAAGGGTTATTCAAGGCCATGAGGACGGCCGAAGGCTCGAGACTCTGGGAATTGCAGGCGGAACCGGTATTGACCATGATGCCAAGCTCGTCGAGATGGAGGAGTATGGCTTCGCCTTCGATGTCGAGAATGGAAATGTTCAGGAAATTGGGTAAGCGCTTTTGGGGGTGGCCATTGAGAACCACTTTTGGAATGGACTTGAATATACCTTTTTCCAGAGCATCGCACATTTTTGCTACTTTCAACGAAGAGCTTTTCTTGTTACGAGCATTCAATTCAAGGGCTTTGGCAAAACCAACTATTCCAGGGACATTTTCCGTACCGGAGCGAAGACGCGATTGCTGACCGCCTCCATAGATCAAAGGCTTGATATTCAGACCGCGACGGACAAAGAGGCCGCCTATGCCTTTGGGGCCATTAAGTTTATGGGCGGAAATGGTCAGAAGGTCGACGCCTAGTTTGTTAACATTTATATCCAAATAAGAGGAGGCTTGCGTGGCGTCGGTGTGGAGGTAGGGGAGGTTAGGAGTTAGGAGTTGGGAGTTGGGAGTTAGTTGCTGGTTAATGGAGGACAAATCCCCCGCCCCTCGACTCGTTGCTACGCAACTCGCTCGGGGCACCCCCTTTTTCAAAGGGGGAATCCGCGCAGTATGTGCGGACACCATATTTACAGGAAATGAATCAGTGCTGGTTGCGCGGATTCCCCCTTTGAAAAAGGGGGTGTCATGAGCGAAGCCGATGCCGCGAGGCTGAGTCGAATGACGGGGGATTTCTCCACTTGCCGTCTCTGCGCGCTTTCGGAAGTCGCTAATGATTTTCGCTACCTCCTTTATAGGTTGTATCGTCCCCGTCTCGCTATCGGCATAAGTGATTGAAACTAGGATAGTCTGATCATTCAAGGAATTCTTCAAGGCTTCGAGATCGACTAAGCCATTCTTTTTAACGGGTAAAATGACTATATCAAACCCTTCTTTTTTGAGGACTTCACAAACCGTCATGATGCCTTTGTGCTCAAGGCTTGAAATGATAATGCGGCCAGCACTTGTAGAGGTGACACCTTTGCGTTTGCAGAGGTCGGACCTCTGCAAACGCAAATCATTTGCTCTCGCTATCCCTTGAATGGCCAAGTTGTCGGCTTCAGTGGCGCCGCTGGTAAAGATGAATTCATCTGGATAGCATCCCAGAATCGAGGCGATCTTGGTCGTTGATTCAAAGACCGCTTGTTTGGCATTGCGGCCTAGTTGATAGAGATTGGAGGGGTTCCCAAATTCAAGGCCAAGGAAGGGGAGCATGGCGGAAAAGACTCTTTTGTCGAGCGGAGTGGTAGAGGCGTGGTCGAAATAGTGGGGTTTCCTTTTCATATTGGTAGTATACGAGTTAACCCATAAAAGGCAAAACCCCGCTTTCGCGGGGTTTTGTAACGGACTCTGATAGTTCAAAAGTCCAGGCCTGTCACCTTGAAAGAAAGGCTATCATAGTTTAAATAAGAAATCAATATGTCGTCACAATGGATAATTTGTTTTCCTGTGGACCCGAGGGGAGTTGCACCCCCGAATCCAAGATGACAGGCCTGGATTCTGAACTGTCACGGGCCCACGGGAAAGCAAACTATTTTTTGCAAATGAATTGTATCATTAGAAAGCAAGACAATTTACGAGAAACAGTTAATGTAAAATAGTTTTACCGTAGTTAAGCCGCCACATGAAAAACTTTATCCTTTTTTTATCAGAAATTCAGCGTTTTTTCATAACGATTTGATACGCTTTGGGCATGAATAAGACACAAACAAAAAGCAATGAGACCGCGTTTCCGGAAAGTCCCAAGAATGCCGTTCAGGCGCTTGATAGCGTCCTAGTGCATGCCGCTTCCTTGAACGCTTCCGATATCCATATCGATCCCAGCACGGACGATATTCTGGTCAGGCTTCGTATCGATGGCGCTATGGAATATGCCGGAGTTCTGCCGAAAAAGATCCATGAAGAGCTGATCGCCAGGATCAAGATCTTATCTGGGGCGCGTACTGACATACATGCTGTGCCGCAAGATGGCAGATGGAGGGCGGCTATCGGCGACAGCGAATACAATATGAGGGTCTCATTCATGCCGACATATTATGGAGAGAATTGCGTCATACGGTTATTGCCTACGAAGATGCAGGGAGACATCTCTTTCTCCAGGCTCGGCTTCACACCTGATCATGTGCGGATGATAGGCAGCGCCTTGAGCAAGCCGCACGGGCTCATTCTTGTCACCGGTCCGACTGGTTCAGGCAAGACCACGACTTTGAGAGCTTGCTTGGTCGTCAAATCAAAAGAGCCTCTTTCCATCATCACCCTCGAAGATCCTGTCGAATATGAGATCGCCAATACTCGTCAGGTCCATATCCATCATCAGCATGGTGTGACTTTCGCCAGCGGCTTGCGAGCCGCTCTCCGCCAAGACCCCGATGTCATCATGGTGGGTGAGATCCGCGACAATGAGACCGCCAAGGTCGCCGTTCATACAGCTTTGACAGGTCATCTAGTCCTTTCGACTCTTCATACCAATTCCGCTCTCGAGACTATTCCACGCTTGATCGATATGGGTATAGATAGATATCTCATCGCTTCAACCCTTCGCCTTATCATCGCCCAGCGCCTAGTCCGTACAGTTTGCCATGAATGCAATGCCCTCGGCTGCTCTTTTTGCCGCAATACCGGCTATTCAGGCAGATCTGTCATCGCTGAAGCCTGCGAGATCGATTCCGAGATGAGCGCTCTTATCGGTAGAGGCGAGCCTCTTGATTCATTGACCGAGCTCGCTATCTCCAAAGGCTTTTGTCCAATTCAAAATGACGGCATGGAAAAGGTCGAATGGGGAGTGACGACCAAGGGAGAGGTGATGAGGGTGCTCGATGAGTAGGTTATAGCCACTAGGATTTAGCCACTAGTGAACGCTAGCAGCAAAACCCTAGTGGCTAATCACCAGTGGCTAACTGCTATAATTATGAGATTATTTATAAAACACAATCTTCACCGTTGGTCTCGCAAAGACCTCATTTTATTATTGGAAAGGCTTGAATTGTACATATCTTCAGGTTTGGCCTTAAATAAGGCGTTGCTATTGGCCGCTCAAGGGATATCAAAGAAGCAGGCGATCGCATTAACAAGGATGCGCGAAGCGGTAGAATCGGGCGCGTCTTTATCAGCCGCATTGGTAAAATCGATGCGTATCTCGCCAACTATCATTTCGCTCATCAGTCATGGTGAATCAGGTGGCGAGTTAGGCAAAGTCCTCGGTCAAGCTAGAGCTTTGCTTGAAAGGGAAGATGAGCTGATCAAGAAATGCATGAGCGCCATGACCTATCCTCTGGTCATCGGTCTGTTCGCGGTAGGACTTTCTATCGGACTGATGCGAGGCATCATGCCGCAGATCATTCCCATGCTCAATGGTTTGCATGTGAAGCTTCCTCTATTGACCAGAATCGTCATGAAGATCTCCCAAGGCTTTCTCTTGTATGGGACCTATGGATTCATCTTGGGAATAAGCTTAATGGCGGTCACATTCGCCTGTTACAAGAAGTTTCATTCGGTCAGGCGTGCATTTCAAATATCATTAATGGCATTTCCATTGATAGGAAAATTGTTCATCTCATATTATTGTTCGCTGACAATGAGGTCGATGGGCTCTCTCATAGAATCAGGAATCTCTTTGAAGGAGTCGTACTCGGATGTGACGCAAAGCTTATCGTTCTTGCCATTAAGAGATTCCTTTCTTCGCTTTAATCTAAGAGTCTCTGAAGGCTTATCGCTTGGTACCATCATGTCGTCGATCAAAAGACTCCCAGCTTTTATTTCTCCGCTTATCTCTGCGGGCGAAGCTTCCGGGACGCTTGGTAGTTCATTAATTAGAGCGGCGACGATAGTCGATCGCGATCTCGAGCATTCTTTGAAAAAGCTCACTTCGCTTATCGAGCCCGTGATGATGGCGGGAATGGGTTGCGGTGTGGGAGCGATCGCGGTTTCGATAATGATGCCCATATATGATATCTCGAAGGCGCTACAACATTAGTAAATCAAAAATTAAATATCAAAAATCAAAAATACATATAAAATATTCAAAAATCAGTTAATTTCATTCTATTTTTAACTTTATTAATATGTATTTTTGATATTTGATTTTTAATTTTTGATATAAACATCAATTATACAAATGCGTAACATTACTAGATTAAATTTCTATCAAAGAGGAATCCTCCTTCTCGATATCATGCTAGCCTTGTCGCTGGCGACTCTATTCATCGCTATTCTAGCGGAATCTTCAAGCAGTGCCAGAGACCTATTCAATCGTGCTCGAGAAAGAGATAGATTGCTGGATGCTTTCACTATTTCAAATCAAAGCACTAGCACATCGATTACAATCAATCAAAAGGAACGATCGTATGGCAATGATAGGACGGAAACGATCACTACTCTCTTTTCAAATTCAGGCACGACTACCGATATCTCGAAATCGTTTGCGCCGACTATTTCTTTTTCATCAGTACGGATAAGGCCAGATATTTCCAGTAATGGATTTGCCGGCACTTCTATTTGTTCGGTTGATCTTTCTCATAATGTGACCACAGGCTCCTTCAATTATTTGAATGGAATTAACGAGGTATTAAATTCTGCCCCAAACGGTCCGCTCAATCCTAAGGCTCCGTTGGCCACTATTACGGCCATTCCATTACCAGTAAATCCGCTATTACCCTTAACTGATCTGATCGTTAGAGACGGCATCGCCTACATTTCCTCCGACTCTTCAAAAGCATCAGATCCTGACTTATTTGTCATTGATATCCATGACATCTCCAATGCGGCCGTTCTTTCTTCTATAAATACAGGACCGGGTATTTCCACTATCGCTCTTGCTGGCAAAAGGGTATACGCCGCGGCGGATAGCACTGTCGCTCAACTTCATATCATTAGAATGGATAGTCTGAAGAATCTGATACTTGAAACGAAATACAAATTACCTCTGCCTCAAGCGAGCACCTCGCCTCCCGTTGCTAGCTCCATCTTCTACAGCAACGGATATATCTATCTCGGTACAACTAAATGGGATGGCGATGAATTATCAGTGATCAATGTTACCGATCCAATTAACCCGACTAAAATAGGCTGGTTTGAAACGGGTAGTAAGATCAACGATATCTTTGTTAATGGCGATACGGCTTACGTGGCAGCTTCAGATCAGCAACAATTAAGAGTCTTAGATGTCCATGACCATTCTAATATCAGTCTATTGAATTCATTCACTCCTTCCGGCTGGCAGAGGCAGGAAGGGAAGGCCCTTTCACTCTTTGAAAATGAATTGGCTTTCGGTCGAACTTCCGGTGGCTTCGATATCGCCAGTGACCATGAATTGTTCTCTTGGGCGAGCTCATCATCAGTGCCTTTAAGTTCGCCAAGCTCGGCGAATGTGCCGGGGGGTGTTTATGGAATCGTTTCTGATAGAGGTTACGAATACGCGGCGACCCGCGAGGTGAATAAGGAATTAAGAATTACGAATCATGAATTGGGAACGAGCACGGCTAGTTATTATTCATTACCTGTTCAGCCACAAACCATTACTTGTGATGGGAATAAGCTGTACATTCTGGCTTATGCGGCGCCTGTCATATATGAAGTATCTTTCTAGTTCGGGAGGTCGGACCTCCAGGAATTTAGGTTTCACTTTGATCGAAGCGATGATCTATACTGCCATTCTTTCACTATTAATAGTCGGATTTATGAGATACGCGTACGATATTCACTTTAATGATATAGAACTAAGCCATGAGATTGAAGACGAATACAATAACTGAAATCGAGCGCGGCGCATGTTCTTTTTTTGCCTCGGGCAAAATCGCCTACGCCAATTGCCGCCGTATCTTGCTTTACCGGAGGCAGCAAGATACGGGCAA
>CAIKAN010000048.1 GCA_903825415.1 uncultured bacterium | reverse complement strand
GCGGATCATGAAATGTTTAAATTATCTCACACCGAAGAAAATGCTGGAGGCTCATCGCAAACGAAAAAGGAAGCTCTGACTGCTTCCTTAATTGAAGATTTTCCGAGATGGAAAAATATTAAAACGAGGGTTGTGTGTGCTTCAATGTGAGATGCATAAAGGCGGAAGAGGTTTCCATATTTGTGTGCAGTCTATAAATACCGTATTATCTTCACTATGAGATTCGTATTCTGCGGCTTTGATTTCTTCGATGAATGCCTCAGGCGATTCCTTGAAGCTGGCCATGAAGTGCATGCCGCGTTCTGTCAGCCAGTTGACGGCTATTACAATAGCAATCTGTCAGTGAGATCCATCTGTAAAGCCAAGGGAGTCTCATTGCAAGAGCGCAAGATCACGGTACAGGACATAGAGGCTTTCAAAAAAGCCGGTTGTCATTTCTTGGTATCAGCCGCTCATGTTTACAAGATCCCAGCGAATGAATTGCGTTCAGCAGGGATCAGGGGTATCAACATTCATCCTACACTTCTCCCTGAAGGCAGAGGGCCTTGGCCTTTGCCGCGCATAATATTCAAGGACTTGAAGAAGAGCGGAGTCACTATCCATGAATTATCAGAAGAATTTGATTCTGGCGATATCTTAGCCCAGAAGTCATTTAATGTTATGCCTGATGAGAATTTAGAGACTCTGTCGTGCAAGTCGCAGATGATCGCTGCGGATTTGGTATCGGAATTGACCAGTGATTCGTCATGGATCAAGAGGGCTGGATCAAAACAGGGAAAAGGGAGCTATTGGGCTATGCCTAACGAGGCCGAGAGATGCATCGATTGGAATAAGCCGGTTATAGAGATCGATAGAGTCATAAGAGCCTTTGGCAAATTTGAATCGTGGGCCAAATTTGATGGAAAGGATTGGTTGGTTCAAGATGGCACAGTTTGGAAAGAGAAGCACAACTATATACCTGGCCAGGTCGTTCAAAGGACAAATAAAGAGGTGGTTATATCAGCGAAAGACGGGTTCGTTTGCGTGAGGCAATTCAAACTGGAGCTTACTGATAAATAAAATACACGGAAGCGTGAAAGCTTCCGTGAGTTGTGGGAGTGTAACGGATACTCACCAGTCAAGGTCCTTGGCGGTGAAGTCGATCTCTTTTCCGCGCAGAGTCGGCAAGAGGTCTGCCAAGGATGTCCTGTGAAGGTTGAGGATGTTCACATTGGGAGTCGTGCTCAGTTGGAGGACTTCCTCGTCGGTCATGAGCGCGAGTGCTACGACAGGCTGTACTGAGAGCTCGACGCGCATGATCAATTCGTGCACATTGGAAAGGTGCGAAGCCGCGGCGGAACAATTGAGGAGAGGATAGATCTTCCTCATGAGCTTTCGAGCTTGTGCGAACGACTGTGCCTGTTCGCTCGTAGAGAACGAGATCTTGCCTTTTTCCGCTGATTCTAGGCATAAGGCGGTGATGCAAGCCCTTATCCGCTCCTGACTGTTGTCGCCCAGAGACCTCATCATGTCTCTGATATCACTCATACCATCGAGCGACAACCCTGTCCTCTCGAGATCTTCCCAGTCGGCGATGACATAGGCGATCTTGTCGGAGAGCATGACTACGCGTGCTTCTTGGGAAATGTCGCCATCGCCCAGGTGCTCGGTCTCCAGATTGTCCGGCACTCCCGAGTGGGATACGATCCCATGCAGGACTTGTCTGGTTAGATTGAGCCCCGCGCCGTCGCGCTCGATGTGTTGTAGGATCACGGCGGCGAATATCTCGTGTCTGAAAGTCTTTCCCGACAATGTCGATAGATACTCCTCTCCGGCATGGCCGAACGGAGGATGACCGACGTCATGTCCGAAGGCGATAGCGCAGCACAGATCGGCATTGAGGCCGAGAATGCCGGCGATCATCGAGGCGATACCCGCCACCTCGTAGGTGTGACTGGCCCTGTTGCGCACATGCCAATTGTCAGGGCGAGTGAAGACTTGGGTCTTGTTGCCCAATCTCTTGAGCGCAGAAGAAGAGAAGATCTTGTTCTGCAGGTCGACGGCGAACGGCCGTTCGTGTGTTTCTTCAGGCTGGCTGTTATCTAGAGGGACGATAAGGTCGATATCTCTCTCGATCCCGAATCGGCGTCTTGCAGCCGTATCCGGCATTCTTAGCTTTCTAAGGCTGCCATAGGTGTCGTTTAGTAGACTTCGTCTATTCAGTTCCATAAATTGTGGCTTTCTCTCTATCTGTAATAGAGATTACGCCGTTTGTTAGCGATGTCAATGAGACATTCTCGCCACGCCTTGTCGGTTACTAGGCACTTATTTCTTGCGCCCTGTATCCTTTATGAAGAATCCCAGTTTCGATTCAGTCATGTAGAGCTTTATACAGAACTCTATTAGGAATATGATAGCGCATTTGCAGAATATTCTTAAAGCACTTTATTGTGGATGGTTCCGTGGTAACCCGATCAGTGTCGCGATCACGCTTACACAGGCCACGAAACCAGATGCATCATTTATTTTACAGCCGATGTATTTTAGTATAGTCTGCAAACAGAATGGAGGTGTTTGCTATGGAACGAAAATGTGGCGAATGTACAGCCTGTTGCAAGACACATGGCGTGTTTGAAATTCAGAAAATGGCCGGAGTATGGTGTCCAAAGTCAGTACTAAGCAAGGGTTGTTCTGTTTATGCAGATCGACCAGGGGAGTGTCGCGATTTCGCTTGTGCTTGGCTTATGGGTTTCATAGACGAGCAATACCGACCTGATAAGACAAAGATAGTACCAGAATATAGGATAGTTACAGGAATTGGTACGATCCTGTGGCTTTGGGAAGTGAGAAAAGGCGCTATCAGGTCGAAGTTTGTGAATGCGTGGACATTACGCAATCTCCTGGCAGGTAATTGTATTATGCAAGTTCCCTTAGCAGAACCACCGGTTTTGTTCTTACCCGAAAGGCTTGCTGATCTACAACTGGCATTTGATCTTGGCGAACGAAGGGTAGCCGTCTTGCCATTTAGTACTTCTAGGAAATTTCTCTGCTAAATATCTTTGGGCGCCGTTACAACCGGCGCTCCTATACTGAAAGCGTAGCACTAATCATGCTACGCTTTTTTCTGTGAGCCAGTCATCGTCTTGGGCGCTGGATGAGCCGAGCGGTCGGCCGATCCGGTAAAAAACCTATGATCTCACAGGGATTCCAGTGGATGCGGATC
>CAIKAN010000047.1 GCA_903825415.1 uncultured bacterium | reverse complement strand
TTTCTTCCCGCTCTAAGACGATCTGATTCAATGATCGATACGAAGTTCAAATAAGGATCCATTTCCTTATCGACAGAAAGCTTCTCCATTTCAAACCCGCGCCTGAGCAAATACTGCATAGTGGCTTCAGATTGGAACTGGTCAAAAGAACCATACATCAACTGCATAGAGCCCTTATCTCTCAGGTCTTCAATAAAGTACCTGATAGCATCGAGGTTGATACGGCCGCCTTGTGGAACGATGGGGACGACAAGATCAATAACGTAGATGAGAGTGATCTGTGGAGTTGGAATACCAGGCACTACCCTCATCTCTCTTTCGAGATGGGCCAAAGCAATAGCGGTCACGTCGCCTGAGATGGATTGGTCAACTGCAAATACTCGGGGCACATAGGGCTTGTACCAGAATTGATAGGTATTAATATACTTGATAAAGAACTGATCCTTGACCTGATTCCAAATAATACCTTCCGGAGAGTCTTTCGAAGAAGCAACGATATGGGTATATACTGATTTTAGATGAGGATCGAAGATTTTCTCGATCTTGCTATAATCATAGAAGATTTTGTCTGACGACCCGGCAGGAATGCCTGCTTGATCTTTTAAGGCTTCATATATATTTTCCTCGAACTGACCTCGCATCAACACTGTATTAGGAACATCGATAACGTCTTCAGGTGCATATTGAGCACGATCTACGTTATCAATAATCATAGGCGCACGACCCTTGCCACCTAAGTAGACTTGGAAAGCCTTATCTTGCTTAACATTGCCTTGATCATCATACGTATCAGAAGGAAAATCGTTCTTTACCCATTTCCAGCGAGAACCGCTGATAATAAAATTCGAAGGGTTCTTAGGAGCCTCATGGACTACCCAATCATCGATCGGGGACTCCAAAGTGTTTGGAGAGGAGTCGAGAATGAATCGGCCGAAGTAATTACCCTTCATACGAGACTCAATACGAGCTCTAAGTTTGGAAAAGAATTTGAAGATGAAATCGTCTGACTTACCCGCTTCATAAAAGAACGTTAACTCCGTCATTGTTCCAGATACGATGGTTTGTCCTAGCAAAGCGCCTGGGCTGGAAATCAATTTGAAATTAGCACCGTTGCTGAATTGAATCGCAGATGTAGGAACGGCCGTTGTCCAGAAGATTCTATCTATATGGCTCATACGAGCGAAGTCATTCTCTCGATGAGCCATAGATTCGCGATTATGTACCTTCTCAAAGAATGATGAAGACTCGAGCATGTTAAGCATAGGCTCAAACAACAACTCGGAAGATTTCTTTTGTGATGTCGCACAGAACACCTGAGTGTAAACTGTTGCAGGGGAGTGGCCGAAGAATCTCCACGGCGACCTCATCATAGATAAGTGAACGCCGATGTACATGTTCAAAAGAACGGCGAGGTAAGACTTACCAAAGCCAATGAAGGAATAGAGAACCGCAGTTCGGTAGGCAGAAGTAGGATTCATAAAATCGATGAAAGCCTGTTTAACCTGAGGCCAAATTGTAGGGGCGATAGGGCCAAGATAATATTCGGTTAGGAACTCTTCTGGTGTCGGAGGCCTATCACGGTAATTGAGGCGCCAGCTATTTGATAATAGGTCAGCTTTTCCAGTTTCATCCATATCGGGATTTGAAAGAACGAAATCAAGAGCCGCTTTAAGTTGCCTGACATCAAGGCCGCTAAACTCTGGTCTCTCTAAGGCTTTGGGATCTCCGGATAAAATATCTTTGAAGATAAATTGAAGGTTATCTAATAACTTAGGATCGAAGGTTGATAAATCAACGGATTTCGATTCCTCTAAGAATGGATTATTTGTAGACATACTCTTTCCTTTTTGGTGCTACTAATTATGAGTCGTGGCATCTGATCTATTTAGTGGCCACAAAATAGGGAAAAATGCGAGAAATGCATATCAAATGCTCGGGCTTTCGTGTAAGCCAACCG
>CAIKAN010000046.1 GCA_903825415.1 uncultured bacterium | reverse complement strand
CTATCAGTTCTGGAACCGAAAGCGGGTGCTTGGCGGCGGCGTATGACAACGCAAGAACCTCGTTGGCATACTTCTCAGCGGAATAGATTTTCTGCGTGTTGATGACATTGGTGATCCACGATTGAGGATTATCGACGTCATTGATCCAGTTAAGCACAATCTGCGGAAGCCGGTATCCCTCAATGAATCCACCCTGATTCATCGCTATCCATTGGCCGTGATCATAATATATTGGCTTTCCGCATTTTCTGCATATAAGACAGGTTGGTCCTATATTTTCAACATCGATGTAGTTATATTTTCCGCACCCGGCGTTCTGGCATTTTATGATCCATTCGTTCTGGGTACTATTTGCCCAGTAACGCTCCATGGTATTTTCAATCGTTTTGGGGGTTCCGGCGTAAATCTTGCAGTTGAAAAGATGCTGTGGAAGAGTTGGAAATCTCTCGGCAAGATGCTTCCATTTCGCAATACTATGTCCCATGCTCTGTTCAATGACAGGGATGTGGTCGCTGACTATATCCTGGATTTCGTCGACACAAGTTTGGTCACAGGAAATACCTCGAATTGAATCGGCGCTATGATAAGCCGATCGTAGATAGATCTTGCTTCCATTGGACAGCTCTTTATAAGTAATCTGGTCTTTGGTCTGAGTATCAGTATAATGATCTCGAATATATGGGGACCGTCTAATCGCACTATCAAGCTTGTCAGTTGAAAATACTGAAACCTGATTCCCAGTAGGGGCGACATAAAGCGTGTGATAATTTTCGTATTTCAAACAAGGGAGGACGCTCTTGAAAGCTACAGTTGTGGATTTGTGGGTCTGGCGGCCGAACCTGAGAAGTATCGCGTTACAAGGACGGTTATATATAGGGTACAGATGCTTCATGGAATCTGCAGGAAGCTTTAGTGGGGCGCCATCAAGACTGAAAATATTAGCGGCGAAAGTTATTGGTGTTACTCTCATACCGACATATCACCTTTGATGTCATTTAAAACATGCGGAGCTTCGGATACATCGACGATCTTTTCATTATCAATATCTTCAAAATCGAGCTCGATCTGTTGCATCTTATCGAAGAAATCGCCTTCCACGTTACCTTCAGGAATTGCTTCATGGGCTTTAAGATAAATATCCATCCAGTGCTTTGCAAGCTTTGATCGCTGCTCTTCTACATTGCGCTTTCGGACCACATCGCGACTGTAGGCTCCGAATTGATTGTTACCTTCTTCAGTCTCTTCTTCGGCACTCTGAGTCATATTCATTGCTTCATAATACTTGAAATAGCTGTCAACCTTCACCTTCTCAATGAAATCTTTAACACCTGGAACGGTTACATTGTAACCAATTTTCCATTTAATGTAAGAGCTGTCATGTAGATTGATCGGGCGCTCAAAACCGTCATTAGCACAATCATCAAGCTTGACTATCTCGGAATTCGCGCTGTTAATCTGTTTAATGACGAGGGCATTATTTCTAAAGGAGATGCAGTGGTACAGAGCTTCTTTAGCCGTTATTACGGTCGTATCCCAGAATATGCGTTGATAAAGTTCAAGGGCATCAACTCCTACCTTTTTCTTATACTTGAACATCATGATCGTCGATATTTCGTCAAGCGCCTCTCCATTGAATAAAAATATGTTGACAAGAGACATGACATCTTTGTGGGTATGAATCCAAAGACAGTCTTCACACCATTTGAAATAATTGGGTGCCGCTGTCTCCTTACCTTTAAATTCATCACGCCTTATTGTATAATCATAATATTCAAAAATGCCGAGTGTTCTGAGCCACTGGATATGGATTTCATTTGAAACATCAAGTATTCCTCCAGCATTGATAAGCTCGGTGATTGAGGCGGGAAGAACGGCGCGGAGTTCGTCAAAAATGTCTTTAGCCTCATCCTCTTTAATAAAATACCCAAAACTCTT
>CAIKAN010000045.1 GCA_903825415.1 uncultured bacterium | reverse complement strand
CTTGAAGGGAGGTGCTTCGACCGAAATAGGCAATGTCGAGGTCGATCCGTCATGGATAAATTACTTGTCTACCAAAGGAAATAATCCATTAAACATATAAAATAATATGGAAAACAAAAAAACGATCGGTCATTTAAAAAGTAAGGCATGGTATAGACTTTTAAAAGTGTTTTTTACACTCGCACTCTTATTCGTGTTGGGTTCGTATAACCTCATTGCCTATTCCGGCGGAATTAAGCAGGTAGATCAAGATGGCACAACAATCAAGTGTAATCTTTATGGCAAAAATACTTTTTCTCCAGCTAGCATAAATATATCCTTACGTGCTTCCGATTTTAATGGAGGACAGTTTGATTACAGAAGATTTTTTGAGGGATATAACGACTACACTGTGATGGCGATTTTAAAGGGGTGTGGAAATCCTTCACTGGTCTTTACTGGTGCAGATAGTTATGATGAGCAGAGAGCTGCTGAGATTGCAAACAGCATAGGTGGCATAATAGGCACTAAAGACCACACACAAGAGCAGATAACAGCTTTTACAGCCCAAATGGATACCTATAAGCAACAGACGAGTAATGTTTTTGGAATGGATAAAACTAGGTATTTAGATTTCAGCTTTAAGATGTTTGATATAACACCCGTGTTTACATATAGGGGCTTTCTAGAACTTTTCTTCATTGGCAACGTAGTAATTTTGCTTTTCTTTGAGGTTATGAGGAGGGTGTTTTATTACATAGTCCTAGGAAGCATAAAACCTGAAAAATAGACTCGACAACGGCATGAAAAATATACAGCAGAAAATATCAAACAAATGGACACTCGTAATATTGATTATCATTGGTATGATCGTTGTGGGCTGTTATATTCTTAACCGCCCATCGATTGTATCGCCAACAGAATCTATTTCAGATGCTACCTCTACCGTAGCGGAAGCTACGGATAGTTCGGTATCATATTCAAAGTACATAGACCCGAATCCAGCGACTGCTACCACCACCGCCACATTTAACGGCTATACTATAAACTTAGTTAGAGACTACGATCGTCAAGACGGTGGAACATATGGTGAAGCCGTCTCCATCCGAGGCAAGGAGGGACGAACTATATTCACTGCCAGCACTGCCGATTTCTTTACATTACTGCCAGGTTACACCTTTGAGACTGCTCCTATCGCTACCGCTAAAGATTTCATTACGAAATCATTGAAGGATGTTACGGCCGACGGTATTCCTGATCTTACCTTTGTGGCCAACACAGGCGGTGCAGATGGTTGCTGTAGTACTAACTACGTTATCGAATTGGGAGCCTCTTCCACAGTCCTCATGAACCTTGAAGATAGCCGGGTCAACTTTGTAAGCAATGGCAACGACAAACCAATGGGCGTGCAGGCTATCGATGGTCATTATGTTTGTTGGATCACAGACTGCGCTGACTCGCCACGACCGACAACTGTGTTACTGTTCGACAAGAAAACACGGGGGTACGTTATCAATACTGCCGAACAGAAGGCGGCTCCTACCAGTGCCGTAATTGCAGCTCAAGCAAAGGGTTGGACGGCGTATGATTGGGCCGGAACTGGATGCAGTAAAGAACACAACAATGGCTGTCTCATGCCCTGGGCGTATGCTCTTGATCTTGTGTATTCAGGCAACGCCCAGGCTGCACGAAAGTACATCGATCTTGCATGGAAATCAAATGACCAATTCAAATCAGAGGATGACTTTTTGAGTGTGTTCACTAGTCAGATACAATCGAGTTCTTTGTACAATTTAGCTCCGGCATCATTCTGGGGGTTGCAGTATTTTAAATAAGAATATAAAAACGAAAGACTTAGCCTTCTTTGCCTTCTGGTAGGCTTCGTAAGCTTTGAGGTGTTTTTCTCTCTGACTGCGGTTCTGATTTTATTCAACGGTACACACCATCATTTTCCGTGACATTTTTTGTGCTTCAAACCACTACCACATCGACAGTAGTCATTTCTGCCAGGGCTTGTCGCAGCTACCATGAACATGAGTTCATTTTGCCGTAATTTTAGCTCGCCGCGCCGGTCTGCGTCTTTTTGGGAAAGGATAATCTGACCATGTTTCGAGGCTCGATCGCCGGTGTTTTCAAGCGTAAAAATCTCGTGCTGATTTGCTATAAACTCATCGAGACGAGAATCAGAAATCAGCGGGTGCAGAATACTATCAATTTGCTTTTCTTCGTAGACGAGCTCTTTATTTGGCAAAAATAGAGTCTTATCTTTGTTTGCTTCGTTAGGTGTTAAATCAATCAATTCGCCACTAGGTGCTCGCCAGACGGCATGGAATGATGCCTCAAGCATGATTCCATACCACTCTGATATATTCCAACCTAAAACGACATCGCCCCCACTTTTTTCAACCTGATGCCTAACATTCCAAATACACTCGTTCTCGGTATTTCCTTTTTCATCTTTTATCGGTATGTATACCAGTTGTTCTGAAGAAATTGTCTGGCAAAAATCCTTTACATAGGAGTGAAGGGCTTTGGGGGCAGCCTGAAATAGGCCTGGTGGAATATCGGATCGCGGTTCTTGGTGTAATGGAGGTTGCTTACCTATCATAATGCCACTTCCAGCCATGACAGCGATAGCACCCTTTGAGTCCAGTTTCTTTTTTGGGTATCCAGGTAAAAAAGTCCTCAATATCTCGTGCCCGATCTGCCTTATGGCGGCCAATTCCGGACCGATAGGTGCTGTTGAAGGAACGTGGTCATTACCAGCTTCCCAGCCCATAGAGTTCTTACGTGATAGCTGAACATATTTTTCATCAATCTGTGGATCAATGTGCGCTCCACCGTCCTGGTTTGCTACAGTAAGCACAATATCTTTGCGAGTGAACTTTGCGCCAAAATTATCTGTAAAAACTACAGCCCCCCAATAATCTTTGAACGGGACCTTCTTGCCATGAAAAGGCGGTGTCTCATCGAGATATGGAATGTAGCGACCTTTTCCATCTTCACCTAGAGCTAACGCGACGAGTCCTGCCGAACTTCCTATTTGAATAGCGCCAGTAGTAGGTGATCCTTCAATTTCGGCACATGTATCGAAAATATCACTCCCATCCAAACCTAGTTGTTTTAGTAAAGAAAATGATCGATCCGTATTATGAAGTAAAACCCTTACACAGGTTGCCATCGATTTTGCAGCTACTTCCGAACCAGAATCGTAACTTTGTGCTAGTACGGATAACAACTCCAATTGTTCATTGAAATGATTAAATAAATCGTTCTGTGTTTGAACAATCGTGCTCATTTGCCGATTCTAGCACAAGATCAAAAACTCACCACGTCCTCACGACTTCAAACGGCGATAGCCCTATAATCGCCATAATATCGGTTCTGACTTCGTTCAATAGGGCGCACCAGACACAAAAACCGCCGAGTCTTCTCGGCGGTTTTTGTGTCGCTGAATAAATCGCATTGGATCCGAAATAACTAATTGTGAAATTTAGATATTAACGCTATTCAACCTTGCAAAGACATCGCGAATCTTTTGTAGCCAAAAGTCCTTCCTGAAACCTTCGGGAGTACGACCTTCCTCGTTCATGGCATTCTCGACTTCTCCTCTTAGAGATCTCAGTTCTTCCGCTAGCCTCATCATAGCCTCATTTGTCCGATCATTGTTGGGGTGCACATTTATTTCATATTCAGCGACGTTGTTGAGATAATCCCCGGCAGAGCCAAGCGGATCACCGTCTTGTATAGCAAAATGCAGGTCGCTAGTCCGGGTGAAAGTCGCCTCGAATGAGATACTGTAATCCTTCGCCAAACGAAGATTCTCTCTCGCTTTCTCATCCGCTTTTTTACTTTCAAGACGAGCCTCGGATCGACTTCTTTCTTCCTCCTTCAAACGAAGATTCTCTCTCTCCCTCATATTTGCTTCCGTTGTTTCCGTTGTTTCCGTTGTTTCCGCAACACTGACCTGATCACTAACAGATTCATTCATGATATTTTTATTTTTTTTATTTAATAAAACAAGCTCGATATCGATTCTCTCAACTAATAGAAACTCGAATCTACAAAATATTATACACTCATACGCCAATTAAACAACAGGGCTAATATATTTGCTAACCCTTGAACCACGGATTAAATTCAAAGGAAAGCAGTCGGCTTTATGCCAACTTATATTCATGCTAGAGTTTGTTTATATGAATAATACTCGAAATGGTTTTAATATCATTCTTGGAATAATTGCGTTGTTGGTAGTCGGTGGAGCTGTTTGTATCTATGAAAATACAAATCATGGTAATAAAGAAGCGCCCACTACTGCAGCCGATCGATCCCCATTGCAACACGATTTTGATCTGAAAAATACGCCTGATTACTCGATCAGCTTCTCTGTAAAAGATTGTGACGACACGATATGCAGCGGTGCCGGTATAGTCGCTATCAAAGATGCTCGATCAAAAGCTCTTATCCAGACCATCAATTCCGATGATTTATCCTTCTCTAAAGAGGCTTTGGCAAAAACATCGACAAAAGATACTGTCCTGTATGACGAACAAAGCCCTATCATCGTAGGCGACTTCAATTTCGATGGTTCAGCAGACCTCGCCGTGAGAAATGGAAGTAACGGCGGATATGGAGGCCCTTCATATGATATATATCTTTTCGATGCTGCGAATAAGAAGTTCACACTGAGCGAATCTTTGACCAAGCTTGCAACTGAGAATTTAGGGATGTTCTCTGTCGATCAAAACAAAAAGCTCATCACAACCCATTCAAAAGACGGATGCTGCTGGCACGAGACTGATCAGTATCAAGTTGTAAATGATCAGCCCGTAATCACATACACCTTGATCGAGGATGCGAGCGGTGCGACTCAAAAAGAAGGCTATATGCTCATTACCGAGAAGAGATTAGTTAGCGGCAAATTGGTAACGACAACTAAAGAAGTAAGCCAGAAAGAATATTATGGCACTAAGGAGAACAAACTATCAGAATGGGTCGGAAGTTACGAATTCGATGAATCTACAGACCAAAGCCCGACCGAAACCTGGGTCTACAAGCTCTCGATAGCAAAAGATCCTAGCCTGAAAGATATAAGGCTCGATATAGACGGTTTCCAAACCATGAAGAGGATAAAGGCCACCGCGACCAGCGTTGGCGATTCCGTGGAGATCGTGTTCGATTCCAATTCACAAGAGGATTTATCTAATACATACAAGAAGGGAGACATATTATTCAGTCTGTCTCCGGTCTCCTCGGGATTGCAGATCGATTGGAAAAAGATGCAGCCATTCCTAGAGAAAAACAAGAGCAGCGGCATATTTTCAAGAATATCCAGATAGTTGGAAAATGAGCGCCTTAGCCTTTGTAATTCCTAAATAAAAAAGCGGAGAGACGCATTGCGTCTCTCCTGCCTAACGCGATCACTCATCTCGGGTGAACGTACCGAAGGTCTCTTCCCTTGACCGCAATCAACTGTGGACCAGTGTTTGTGGTCATGTTGATCGGCCACCGCGTCGATCCGACAGTCAACTCTGAAACCAGACATCCGAATGGAACAATCTCCACCGCTCGGAAATCGATATTGAACCTTCCAGGACAGTTCGTAATGACCAATACCCCTCCCTCAGGAGCGATCATCACCGAGTTAGTCTGGTTTAGACCGCCTTGCTGCGGCCACGGCTTGCCTTCACGAAATATCTCGATCGTGTAAGGCGTACCGTTGCTGACAATAAGACTATCCTTGTTTATACCTCCAGCCAGAGCCTGACCAATGAAGCCGAACAAAACTACTAAAGAGCAAATAATTTTCATGCATCATACCTTTCACTGCAAAAGTAACACATATTACTAGTCTGTTCAAGCACAACTATCGATACGCCTCGACGCTTAATTGTTTTTCAAGAAAGCATTATTTGATCGTTAGTATATTCGGCACAAAAAGCGCCGGATCTCTCCGGCGCTTTGTCTGCTTAATCGGAACAGTTAGATCTTCTTCAATGCCGCCATGGCTCGAGATTTCGTCCTGGAAGAAGTATTCTCCTTGATATAACCGGTTTTGACCGCCTTGTCGAGAACCTGATAGAGATCAGGGATGAGCTTCTCTGCTCCAGTCTTATCCTTTTCAGCGATGCATTTCCTGAAAGACTTGACCTTCCTTTCCATCTCGGCCTTGCGGCGCAGATTGAAGACGCGCTTCTTGTCAGAGGCACGGAGAGCTTTCTTGGCTGAAGAGGTTATAGGCATGTCTTTTATTATTAGTTGTACATGGAAGATAGCATGGCGCGGAATAAAAGTAAAGAATCTGCAGGATTCAAGTGACCATTCATACCCACGCTGGCGAACTCTTAAAAGGTGCCGGGAAGATTAATCTGGCACAAAAATACCAGACGGCACCTTTTATAGACAAAGCCGAGGGCTCTTTCCCTCGATGCCCTCGGCTTTGCTCGGGGTGAGACAGCGTGTGTATGAATGGCCACTTATGCTATCATTTCCTCATGATTTCATCCTTACATGGCACAATCATTGAATTAGGCAACCGCTATGCCGTCATAGATGTGAACGGCGTAGGATACAAAGTCTTCGTCACCGACGATATCCTTCATACGTTGAAGACTGGCTCAGAAACGATCATGCTCACCTATCTAGTCGTACGAGAAGATGCCCTCGACCTTTACGGCTTCATTTCCAAGAAAGAGAAGCATTTCTTTGAATTGCTCATAGGCATCTCTGGCATCGGGCCGAAATCCGCTCTGAATATCCTCTCCATCGTTTCAAGCGATTCATTGGTGAGCGCGATCCGCAGTGGGTCCACTTCCCATCTAGTGAAGGTCTCTGGCATCGGCCGTAAGACCGCAGAAAAGATCGTACTTGAATTAAAGGACAAGCTCGGCGGCATCTCAGGAGAGATCGAAGAAGGCTCTGCCATCGGAATGTCGAGCGATCTTGATGCCATCGAAGCCCTCAAAGCTCTAGGCTATGATGCCGATGAAGCGCGAGAAGCTTTGAAAAAGATCGATAAAGATATCAGCGATACTGGCGCCAAAGTCAAAGCAGCGTTAAAAACTCTTGGATAATAGAAAAAAATGATGGACAATACCCTCGCTACAATCCGTCGATTCATACCAAAGAAGATATTCTGCTTTTTTCAGCCGGCATATCACAAGGCTTTGTCATTTATGGCGGCTCTCTGGTATCGCTTCCCTTCTCGTAAGATTAAGGTCATCGCCGTCACGGGTACAAAAGGCAAGAGCTCGACCACCGAGATCATCAACGCCATTCTTGAAGAAGCTGGATTCAAGACCGCACTCTCCAATACGATACGCTTCAAGATCGGAAACGATTCCAAGCCGAACCTTTTCAAGATGTCCACTCCCGGCCGTTTCTTCTTGCAAAGCTTCCTTCGGAAAGCCGTGAGCAAAGGCTGCCAATATGTTGTGATCGAATTGACTTCCCAAGGCGCTCTACTTTTCAGGCATCGATTCATCGAGCTAGACGCCTTCGTCTTCACCAATATCCAACCGGAACATATCGAAGCCCATGGCTCACTCGAGAATTATATCGATGCCAAAGTCTCTATTTGCCGCAGCCTCGCTGATTCAAGGAAACCAAACCGGGCCATCATTGCCAATAGAGACGACAAAGAGTGTCACCGTTTCCTTGAATGTCAGGCTGATAGAAAGATCTCCTATGGCTTGAAAGATGCTGAACCTTTCAAGATATGCGATACGGCTTCCGAATTAAATGCGACGGCCGCAGATTCAACAAGGACTTTGAATTCAACAGAAATACCGAACGCATCGACTCGTTCAAGCGATAAAATCACGGACGATCACGGCATTGAATACACCTTGGATGGGAAGACCGTACACTCCCCTCTCAACGGGTTATTCAATCTCTACAATATCCTCGCAGCCATAATGACAGCCAGAAGCCAAGGGGTCTCCGATGAGATCTCATTCAAGGCGATAGAAAAATTCAAGGACATTCCTGGAAGAGTACAAAAGATCGAGGAGGGTAAAATAGATTTCACCGTTGTCGTCGACTATGCTCACACGACTGATTCACTGGAGAAGCTCTATCAAGCATTCGATTCACAGAGAAAGATCTGCGTCCTTGGCGGCACGGGCGGAGGGCGCGATACTTGGAAGAGGAAAGAGATGGGCAAGATCGCCGATAATTATTGCGATGAGATCATTTTAACTGATGAAGATCCTTATGATGAGGATCCTGATCAGATCGTCTCTCAGATCACTGAAGGGATCGTGAAACATAAAGCTTCTATTATTATGGATCGCCGAAAGGCGATCAAAGAAGCCGTGAAAAGAGCGAGAAAGGGAGATGCCGTGCTCATCACAGGCAAAGGAACTGATCCTTTTATCATGGGACCGGGCAATTCAAAACAAAAATGGAGCGATGCAGAGGAGGCAAGGATGGCGATTTTGAATAAAATATCAAAATCCAAATAACAAATTTCAAATCAAATCCAAAGCTCGAATGTCAAAACGAATCGCGTCAGCCGCGACCGTCGCAGGCAGCGACAAGTGGCGACTTTCGCGTAGCGTAGCGGAGCGAAACGAAGGCACTTGTCGTGCCGAGGAGGGAGCGGGGTTGTTTAAATTACCGTCCTTAATTCACCGCCTTCACGGAATATAGATCTCTCAAAGCCTCCAAAGTCTTCTGGCCAGCCACGCCGCTCTCCCCCGTTATGCCATGCTTATTCTGGAAATCGGCCAAAGCTTCCTTGGTGCACGGACCGAGAGAGCCATTGCGAGGACAGTCATTCATCTTCTTAAGAGCCGGCGGATAATATCCTCCAGCCGTCAATGCCGTCTGGAGAGCAAAGACTTCTGGGGTAGAGCTCTTTGCAGCGATAGTCGAATTCCAGGCATGCGGCAAGACTAGAGTATCGTATGGCCTCGCCAAGCTAGCAGCACTCGCCGGATCGAAGAAATCTTGCAGTCCTAGATAGGTCTGAAAAGCCAGATCATTCAAGGCTTGTCCTCGGAGATCAGGGTCGACGAACTGCTGTTCATAGAGATATCCGTACTCGATCAACATGCTCGGAGTATCAGACGTATTATAGGCGCCGATAGCGATCAATTCAGCGTCATCGACTACACCAGCGGACTCTCCAGGCAGATCACTGACCGGATTGTACTTTGCTAGGCGCTTGAATACCTTGTCTGCGATAGCGCCGGTAGTCGTGCCGTTGGCGTATTGTTTCGAGGGGACATAGATTACAAAGCCGGAATATTTTCCTGGTGCGCTGGCGTCGTGACCAGGATAATCATTGAGGTGGACATGGATGACTAGATCGATATTGTTCTCATTCGACCATTTGGTGATGCCGTATAGCCTGGTCGCAACATCGGTAGGAGCCGTATTGTGATACACGCTGGATATCAGAGGTTGGGCCTGGCCGACCGAAATCAGTCTCGACATCTCATCATGATAGCTCTTCTCCCAATCGACGATCTCATTCCAGTGATCTTTGAAATATCTGTCGAAGACAGGATTCCAGGCGAGAGCATCTCGTGTCTCGAAGACTTCATACTTTCCATTACCGCGCAAAAGCTTGGCAAGATCATCGGCCAAAGCGACAGTGAGATTCCTCTCTTTGATGCTACCATATTCAGCGCCGCCAAAGTCAGGATTATGCCCAGGGACGATGAGCACGCGGATCTTTGCTTGGCCTCTCGCGACTTCGATATTGTATTTGGACTGAAGACCGGCGATAGTCTTCGGATTATGAGTGATGACGGCGGCTAATTGACCCTCGATATCGCTCAGATTGACCATTATCTGATAAGTCTCATCTGGATAATTGAAAGAAAGCCATGGAACTGCAAATAAGATCACGCAGAATAGAGCGGCTAGATAATGGCGCATATTGGTATTTTTATTATAGCACGCTAGTATGAACCCATGCCCGAACTTCCCGAAGTCCAAACTACCGTGAATGGCCTTTCAAAGACCATCAAAAGACTCCGCATCACTGCTGTCTGGTCCGATTACGATAGTGCCTATTTCAAAGGCTCTGAGACCATCAAAGACGCCGCGTATTTGCCATACTTCAAAAAGAATACTGTCGGAAGCAAAGTCATTTCTGTTGAAAGGAGGGCAAAGAATATCCTGATCAATCTTTCAAACAGACAGACCATTCTCGTGCATATGAAGATGACGGGGCATCTTCTCTATGGGAACTATAAATTCAAGGCCGGAATAAAAAAAGACCCATGGCAACCCATTTCGCCGCCTCCCCTTCTCGACCCATATAACCGTCATATCCATTTTGTCATGACCTTTCATAATGGAAAGCAATTGGTCCTTTCCGATGTTCGGAAATTCGCCAAAGTGACAGTGGTCGCTTCAAAGACTATCCATTCTTCAGATCACCTGAAAGATATCGGTCCCGAGCCGCTAGAAAAAGCTTTTACATTCAAGGCATTCAAAGAGCGCTTGATGCTCCGCAAGAAATGGAAGATCAAGCAGGCACTCATGGATCAAACGGTCATGGCAGGCATCGGGAATATCTATGCCGATGAATCGCTTTGGCGATCGAGCATTCACCCCGCGGAGATCGTCGCACACTTGAAAGATGCGCGACTAAAGGATCTCTATTCAGCCATAAGAAAGACCCTCTCAAAAGGCATAAGCTTCGGTGGAGACTCGATGTCTGATTACAGGAATGTCCATGGAGAAAAAGGTTCCTTCCAAGAAGAGCATCATGCATATCAGAGAACGGGAATGAGATGCGAATTGAAAGGCTGTAGCGGGACTATCAGGAGGATGGTAGTCGGCGGCAGAGGGACGCATTATTGCGATAGGCATCAAAAATTAAGTGGAAAATAAAAATGGCAGACCATAGATCCCAATGCTTGATAGGCATGAGTGGTCTGCCGTGTTAACGATATGCATTATCCTCATAACCGTTTTCCTCCTTGGTCAAACGGATTGCATACCACCATGAAGTCGGGCGCAAGGCTGCAAAACCTCGCCCGGCGAATCTGGATATATCATAGCTCTTTTGGAGAAATATAAAAAAGGACTGATCGAGTTTCCCACAGCCTTGAATGGCTTAGGCGACCTCAAGTTCTAGCTTGAATCACTACACCCTCTAAACACTTCTCTCGGCGTAGAATAGTTATGCCGTTTTCTCGGTCGATCGTTCAAAAGCCGAACCGCTTTGTCGATCTGGTATTGAGTAACTTT
>CAIKAN010000044.1 GCA_903825415.1 uncultured bacterium | reverse complement strand
GGCTCTCCTGGTTTCATTCCTGAAAAGTGTCTGGAATAGTTCTCTATGCCGTTCGTATAGCCGATTTCTCTGATCATAGCCAGATCGTACTTCACACGCCTCTTCAATCTTTCTGCTTCCAACATCTTCCCTTCTTTTTCCAGTTCTTTTAATCGATGAGCTAATTCGACTTGAATCGATTCAAGTGCCCTCTTGGCCTGTTCATTGCTGCTTATGAAATGCTTTGCTGGAAATATGAAGATGGTCTCAAGAGTGCCTCGCAAAGCTCGAGTGACTGGATCTATTTCCACGATATCATCTATGGAAACACCGCATTCAATCCGATAAATGGTCTTATCATTCACTGGCATTATCTCAACGACATTTCCCAAAGCTCGAAAGTTTCCATGTTTTAAATCAGCGGTGGTACGGACAAAGTGGATATCAATTAGCTTTCGAATGAGTTCAGCGCGCGAAACCTTCATGCCTTTTGCGATCTTCATATTGACCTTCTCGTATTCAACGGGACTGCCCAAGCCGTATATGCAAGAAACCGAGGCAACGATAATGACGTCCTTTCTAGTGAGAAGGGCTTGCGTTGAAGCATGGCGCAATCGTTCTATCTCTTCATTGATCATTGCCTCCTTCTCTATATATGTATCCGTGGCAGGAATATAAGCCTCCGGCTGATAGTAGTCGTAATATGAGACGAAATAGTGGACGGCATTATGAGGAAAGAATTCCCTATATTCTTGAGCTAGCTGCGCCGCCAAGGTTTTATTATGCGCGATGACTAAAGTCGGCTTATTGTAAGCGGCTATGACATTAGCCATAGTGAAAGTCTTTCCCGATCCGGTCACACCGAGGAGAGTCTGCTTGTCCATGCCTTTTTTTAACCCATTGACCAAGGACTTGATAGCTTTTGGCTGATCTCCGGCGGGGGTCAGGGTTGTGGCAAGTTGGAATAGGGACATGAGAAACACACTATAACACAGATAACGCTTTTCGGAGGTCAGACCTCCGGTTGACAGATGATCAGAACGATTTAATAGATACATTGACAGCTGATATACTATATGGTAGCGTCAATAGCAGATTTACGGAGTGTCGCGCCATTGCGCAAGCATTCTATAAAGAGATTCGTACAGTAAATTGACAGTCTAATCCTTAGATATGAGAACGATAGCCATCCTACTGGCCCTGCTCTTGCAGGGGTTATTCACCTACGCACAACAACCAACAATCAAAAGCATCGAACTGGATCCACCGACCAGCCCAGTGCTGGCCACGCTCCACCTCAATAGCAAGCCGTACTACCGGTATACGGTCAGGGAAAGCATGGATCTCAAGACATGGGCTACGCCAGCCGGTCCTGTTTATTCTGCTCGACTTGCGCTCGATACCGCAAAGAGCATTCTGCTCTACACGCTCGGCCGCACGAATGTATTCTACCGCATCATCGAAACAGCGCCGGCAGATCTGACGATTCTAAACATCGATTCCCCTTTTGCATTCGTCGTCCCCGGACAGACAGTTACGAACACAGTCCGGTTTCATTCGACCAAAGCGGTTATCGTGCATCAGTTCGTACTTCTCTGTTCCCGATATGGACATGGTGGCGATGAACCGATCGAAAGAATCGTCGTACGAGACGGCACTGAAACGATTGCAACCATCGAAGAACCGAACGGCATGGAGACGATCGAATGCGCAACAGCCATCGTAGTCGACGGCGACAAGACGATCACCATCGAAACAACGCCGAATCAGATCGAGGCCGGTAAATCGTCCTCAGGAGACTCGTTCTCCGTAAACATCTGGTACCAAGATTCTGCAACAGTCATCGAGGATGTGCAAACTGGGCAACCTGCCTCGATTGATGGATACATTTCCTCAAGCCAGAGGACGACCGTGTTCAAAACCATCCCCACCATAAAGCAGATCCCGCTCCCCGTCCCTGGAATAGACACCTTAGGCGTCAACACGGGTGGGTTATTGCAATACGCCATTACCGCACCGACTAACGGCGCCATCGGCATCGGGAAAATGAGCTTTGCCGTTTCTGGATTTGGGATCGGCGATGTTACGCTTGGCGTAAGAGTCTTCGCTGATCAAGAATTGACTCAATCGGTCGGAACCGGCCAACTGGCTCAACCTATAACAGTCACTCCAAACTCTGTCACAAATAGTGTCGCCATGTTCTACCCAGAGACAAACGGAGGGAGAACGATTCTCGTGATCCCCGCCGGTACGACATACTACTTCCGAGTCGATGGAGGTTTCGGTGACAGGGATTCAGCGTCCATTACAACGACCTTGCTGACGGAAGAAGGAAGTGCCATGGGTACATTCGACGATATCGATCTATGGTATACGTTCCTCCTGTGGACGCCAAACTCCGGAAGCCAGCCGAGTACATTCTCGGGCAACGACTGGTTCGATAGTTTCGGCCTGCCGGGCATGTGGCCGGATGGGATCAGTCAAACGCGCACGAACTAGTTCGTGCTGTAACACCTTCGTAACCCGCGGGAGCTCCTATGCTTCCGCGCTTTTTATTTGCTAACTTATTTCAGTTTAGACTACCTCAAATATGCAAACCGATATATCGCGCAATCACAACATTCCTCATGGCTTCCGGAGGTCTGACCTCCGGTTGACAGGTTAGATTATTTAGCTTTAATCCAGCTCAATCTTTCAGTCTCCAGAGATTAATACCTCCAGAAATTAAAAACAGCCGTGAATATCCACGGCCGTTAAGCTCCGACTATCCAAAAACTAAACCCTCATGGGTGCACCAGCAACAAGCGTTCGTCATCATGCTTGTGTTCCGAATAGCAAGGATCGTCCAAGTCGCCGCCGGCACCAGTGAATACCGCTGGCAGATCGAGTGGTTCCAGATTAGGCCAGCTTATTCTGTATATAGTACATATCGTTCGGCCAGATCTAACATGTCTGCCTGAGACGATCATCCCTCTTTCCCCTATCTTGACGAAGCCTTGATCGGTTCGGATCTTGCGACGACACTCAACAGTGGCGCCTGCGCTTAGATTTTGAAAGTTGATCATAAATGTCCCTTTCTTCTGGTTATAAAGTACCACATACAAAATATTAAGTTAAGTAAATACGATCAACAATATGTGGAAAAGTCCCTTGAATTATGTGCTATCATTATCCCATGGGACTAGAGACCGCTCCACAACTCGAACAAACCGAAGCTTTGCAGAAGAAGGGTCGTACTTCAGGGTCCGCTTCTCCTGAAGATGCCGTCCAGGATGCAGGATCCACGGCATCGCCGGAAGGACCAGAAGCAACCACCTCTCCTGAAAAACAGAAAGGTCTTGAAAGTGCAGCCGAAACAGACAGTGAAGCCATAGACACCAAAACCGAGCTTGTGCGCATTGAAGGATCGATAGAAGCCAAACAAAGAGAGATAGAACGGCTAGCCACCTCCATTGAGAACGATAAGAGCGGTCTCGATGATGTCAGAGCTAGACTTGGTATTGGAGGAGCGCAAGAATCCGATAGAAGCGCTGATCGTGAAAAGCTTGAACAGCTCAAGACCGAACAGCAAGAGCTTGCAGAACAGAAAGAAGAGATGGAAGCCGCAGACGAGCTAAATAAAGTCTTGGAATCCATGTCTCAACTTCCCCCGGACGAGATCAAGATCATCATAGAGACAGGGAAAAACGGCAAAGGAGAAAGTCTGACCGGACCAAACGGCGAAAAGGTCAGTCCCGATGTCGCCAAAGAGCTGGGTAAGCTCGTGGAGAAAGGGGTGACCAAGATCACAAAAGCCGTGCTATCCGCCATTGTCGGCATCGTCAAGGGTGTTATAAAAGGAATATTCGAAGTCGTCAAAGCTACGGCTGAGGCGTTGAAAGGGTAGGTTGAGACTTTAGATGTATCACCCCCTTACAATTTTATCTTCAAGGTACTTACTAAAATACCCTCTGTATTTTCTTTGAAGCTCAGGCTTTTCCCAATCTCGACCCGTTACAGTCTTTCTGCAGTTCACGGAGCCGCATGTACACGACATGACACTATCCACATCATCGATCATAGCATAATCGATAGCAAGCTCTTCTCCGATTTCAATATCCCTCATGGCCACGAATTCCCTATCGCCCCTTATACCGACATTTGGATCACAGGAATGGTTTATGAAAATCATATTCTTCTCGAAATCCTCCATACTCTTCGGACCTAGATAAGAGTCATCCGCAATCTGCAACTCTATATGCCCAGTTGGTCCAAATGCCTTAAGATCCAAACCATTGAGTATGCACCCTGCCTTTTTCGCAACGACTTCATCTTTGCTTATCGGCGATACGGCAAATAAACCTCGACCATGAATCTTGCTTGGCAGGCCTTTATGGACCTTGATTGATACAAATGAAGTTTGTTTACAGGTCAGCTTCTTTAGTTCCTCTAATACGGCAGTAAGTTCCTTTGAATAGATAAACGGCACGAACCTTTTCTTCTCATCATTTTTTAGGCTACCGATACGATCTATCGACCAAACCTCAAAACCAAGCGACTTCCCTTTTTCAACTTGCAGATCCGATACCTCCCCTTCATAGATATACGCATATTGCATCCTGAACACGTTATTTATTTTTCCAGTGATAGTATCGACAGAGCGCCTGCGTATTTTTCCCAGAGGGAAAAGTTCCTTTGGGTCTACATGAATACCAGCCTCTTCTTCCATCTCTTTGATAGCTGTCTCTTCATAAGTCATCCCCGGTTCAACGTGCCCACCAACAGTCACATCCAATAGATCGGGATAAGTCTCCTTATCCTTGGCTCGATGTTGAAATATAATCTTTCCATCAGGGGTGACAAACCACACATGTATCTCTCGATGTAATAGACCGAGCCCATGGATCTCGCTGCGAGGCTTCTGGTCAATAACTACATCATCTTCATTGACGATATCCAGGAATTCTATATTGGGGGTTCTCTTCATATCCATATGATATCAAGCCCAAAAGGCTTTGCATACTGAACCAAGATTATGATTATTTGATATACTTTAATTGACTTTAGTCCAAAATATCCATGTACCCATCTTCAAGCAAAGATTTGAATAAGGAAACGGAAAAGGTAGTATACTTCTTCACCCCGGCTTTTCATTTGCTCGACAACTTCTCAGCTCATGTCATTCACATTTGGGATGTAGACTTCCCCACTGCAGAGCATGCTTTCCATTGGAAGAAGTTCTCGATCTCTCATCCGGAGATAGCAGCGGAGATACTTGCATCTCGTAGCCCGCATTCCGCGCAGAAGATCGCCCACGCCAACATAGAAAAGGTCGACCCCTCATGGTACGACAAACGAGTTGGAGTGATGGAAGAGATACTTATAGCTAAAGCGGGACAACATGAAGATGTTGGAGATGCTCTAAAAAAGACAGAAAATAGGGAGATCATCGAGAATTCGCCCGTAGATGATTTTTGGGGTTGCGGACCTGACGGTTCGGGAAGGAATGAGGTAGGAAAGATCTGGATGAAGATAAGGGTTAATATAAAAAAGGTCGCGGACTGAGTCAGCGACCGTGATACCACGTGTATTTCACAGAGAATCATTTGCCTCGCATGGTTCGCCTTTGGCATGATTCAAGGGTATTCTTGAGCAACATAGCGATAGTCATCGGACCGATCCCGCCAGGAACTGGAGTGATGGCTGATGCGACTTCTTTCACGGAAGCAAAATCTACATCACCGCATAATCCTCCGTTAGTTTTGTTGATACCGACATCCACAACAACAGCACCCTGCCGGACAAAATCAGATGTGACAAAGCGCGGGCGACCGATGGCGACCACAAGAATGTCCGCTTCGCGACATACTTCTTGCAAATGTTCCGTCTTGGTGTGAGCAACTGTAACTGTAGCATCGCCCAAAGCCCCATTCAACAAGAGAGCGGCGGCAAGCGGGCGACCGACGATAGTGCTGCGCCCCAGGATCACTACCCTCTTTCCTGAGATCGTACAGCCATTGTGCTTCAAAAGCTCGATGATGCCTCTCGGTGTAGCTGGAACGAATCGTGGTGAGCCGCGCAGGAGCAATCCTTGATTGAGCGGATGGAAACCGTCCACATCTTTTTCTGGATCGACGCCATTCGCGACCACATCAAGGTCGATATGAGCTGGAAGCGGAAGCTGGACTATATACCCGTCGATCGCGGGATGTTTGTTATTGCTACCCATGACATGGATGAGGCCAGTAGTGCTAATTTCCGCACAACATGGGCAAACATGACACTGGATACCGACTTCCGTAGCAGCACGCTGTTTATTTCGGACATATACCGCGCTTCGCGGGTCCTGACCCACGACGATGATCCCTAATTCCGGCGGTCGAGATAACCCCTTGATCACTTCGAGGGTCTGTTGACGCACCTGTTTGCTATATGCAAGACCGTCTAAAATTTGTGCACTCATTGGTCAGTATCCTATCGTTAGCTGTTCGTTATTTTTCAAAGTCTCAAAAAGCATGATGACCTGGCTTGATAGTAGGATAACTGCGTCAATAGGTCAATAAGGATGATCTCAAAATGAGATTATTTGATATAATCGACATACAAGAATCGTGTTTGGTCCAGAATGCCAATCATTATACACATATGAAACTGATGTCTTACAATATTTTCGATGGAGGAGCAAAGCGCCTAGGCCTGATCATTTCCGCCATACAAAGAGAAGCACCCGACATCCTGATCATCAATGAAGCCAATGGTTTTTCTGAAGACGGCAGCAAGATCTTGAAACGTGTATCATCGGAAACCAGCTTGCCGTATTACAGCATCGCTTTGACAGAATGGGGCTACGACGTAGCTGTATTATCAAAATTACCATTCACAAAGACAGAAGCGCTCATGCCAAACAAGCGGGCTGCGATGTCGGCAATGATCGATTCGCCGTTAGGACTTATATCGATCATTGGAGCGCACTTAAATTCCGGGCCCGAAGATTTGCGTCTATTGGAGACAAAGAAGATCATTGGTTCGCAAAAGGAGGCCGTGAACCGCATAATCGCAGGAGATATGAATTCGCTTTCCAGACAAGATGGATACAGCCCTGACCTCTTTCACCGTTTCAATGAAAAACAGCTAGAAAAGTTCACACGCAAAGGAAAACCTCGTTTTGAAGTAACGGATATGCTGCTTGAGTCAGGATATCATGATGCCGCCGTCCATATGAAAAAGAACAGAGATACTACGGTACCCACACCAAGCAACGAAGATATCGCCCATACGGATCTACGACTAGATTATGTTTTCTTATCAGAGTCGCTTCTTCCTCATCTTATAGACTATAAAGTGGTGAGGAACGAGCTGACAGACAAGGCTTCGGATCATTTTCCGGTTGTGATAGAGTTAAAATAGTATAGCTATCAATATGGCAAAGAACGGATTTGAGGTCACGGCTATCGATTTCTCCGAAAGAGCGATCGAGTATGCCAAAATAACTCCACTCGGAACCGAGCTATTCTATTATGATCAGGAAGAGATGCGGGGCATGTTCGAATCAAAATTCGAGATCATAGATGCGAGCATTATGCCGCTTATGGGACAAAGAGGTGTTTCTCAGCCTGGAAACTTTTTCTTATTGAGAAAACCTTCGCAAGAGTGATCGTAGATCATAAAAATTCCGCAGAAATGTTTTCTGCGGAACGCGCTCATGAAAGCGACTGAAGAATGATCCATCTCACATCGTCTGTTGTTTCAATCTCACGATCCGATGGGAACATAAGAGTGATCATAGACGATGCTTGCTCACATACCCTCCCTATTGCCCGAAGCTTTCTAGTTTTCAGTACGGTTTCGATGGATACCTCCACGATCCCCTTACCGAGTTCGCTGTTAGTTGCACAGACCAGATCGCCGCCTCCAACCGAAATACAAACATGGCCTATACCTTCATCAGATTGAGTCTTGATTCCGTGTTTGTAAGGGCTGCTAAGAAACACCAAGTCCCCGACCATTATGTCATTCGATGAACAGATCACGTCGCCATATTGTCGGCAAAATTCGAACTGTTGCAGGGGCCTCCTTGGAAGCCAGATACCTTTCTTCCCATAGATCCATTTCGTCAAGCTTGAACAATCAAAGTACTGCGGCCTCTCCCACCACCTCGACGCAAATTTCCATTGCGCCTT
>CAIKAN010000043.1 GCA_903825415.1 uncultured bacterium | reverse complement strand
GCGATCATATTTTGTGAGCCTCTTTTGTGTTTTTTTTCATAGAAAAATTGTAGCAGAAATCACACAAAAAGTATTAAAAGCTATCTTTAATCTGCCATTTTAGGTTATTTATTCGGTTTCGTACTCTTTGTCATGCTAGTGTCGTATGGTACGGGGTACGCAATCGGTGGCCCAATCAGAGCCAAGAAAGTGATCACTTGGGAGTGTAAGCAACTCCTAAGGGCTGGGCGGTGGTCGTTGAAGCTTGTGCTTCGTACCATCGCGAGCGTGTGCAGGTGGGCGCACGATAAGATTTAACTTCAAACCAAAACCAGGCGGGCAGTTCCATGCGAACTGCCCGCCGCAACTTTTTATAACACTAATACCCTTCCGGGGGCTTAGCCTTCTTTCCTAAAATTCCAAGATTAAGACCCTTGATCTCATCATCGATCTTAAAAGCAAAATCCACCAGCAAACGTCTTTCTCCTTCCGTCTTTGAAGATAAAATCTCCTTTAAAGCTTTATCAAAATCATTCTTATGCTTCTGATTGATATCTTTCCAAGCCACACCTTTTAGCAGATCGCCGACATTCGGTTCATAGCTAATGATCCCGGCTTTCATAAGAAAAGCGATAGATGGATACCCCAGATACCCTTTCCAGAATGAGCCGTTATCATTCGCCATGATGGCTCTTTTCTCTGGGTCATAAGACACTTCATAATATTTATTCCTGCTCGATGAATAGACCTTGGCAGTATTTCCAGAAATTTCAATGCGCCCGTCGGCAACCGCTCCGAGCGCTTCATATATCTTGATAATAGGAGGATGTTTCCACTTCATGGGAAGATCACTTCTTCTTTAAATGGAAGATAACTGATCGCTCTGATTATAACAAATAGGCTGTTTTCCATGCTAATATGGCTTCCATGAAAGAGATGATATTCGACGTCGCTGTCATAGGAGGCGGACCATCAGGGATGATGGCTGCAGGAAGGGCTGCTGAGCTGGGAGCCAAGGTCATACTGATCGAAAAGAATGAGAAGCTGGGCAAGAAGCTTCTGATCACCGGCGGCGGGCGCTCGAATGTCACCAATGCAAAAATGGACGATCGGAAGCTCCTGGAACAATTCAAGGAAAACGGCAAATTCCTCTTCTCGGCCTTCTCGCAATGGAGCGTAAAGGAGACTCTATCATTCTTCAATTCGAGAGGCATGCCCACAAAGGTCGAGAATGAGGACAGAGTCTTCCCCGTAAGCGATTCATCTTCTTCAGTCTTGGAAGTCCTCTTGAAATACTTGAAAGATGGGAAGGTTACTGTTCTTACAAATTCACCCGTCAAAGAATTGAGAATGGCAGTAACACAAACACAACAAATAAGTGAGATGTCGGATATCGGTTGTGAGCTTTCGAGAACGGCCGATGTATTACGAGGGTCTGAACAGTTCGATGGAGATGGAGGTGAAGACAATGCCCTCTCACAATCCTTCAGGGGTGACCATAATTTAGTCAACCCTGACACACTGAGAAAGGGACATACTGCCGATACTGAGCAAACAATTCAACGAGCAAATACGACAACCACCTCGACTGGAGATGGTCGAAAGAAAGCAACCGTCTTCAAAGAATGCGATGGGATTAAACATAGTGACAATTTGATTTCATCCGTCGTCCTTCAAAACGGAGATGAGATCTTCGCAAAATCATTCATCGTCGCTACTGGCGGAATATCCTATCCAGAAACAGGATCGACTGGAGACGGCTTTGCTTGGTTGAAAAAGCTAGGGCATACCGTCACGAAACCTGATTCAGCTCTCGTTCCAGTGAATATAAAAGACGAATGGGTCAGATCCATTCAAGGCGTCGCTATGCAGAATGTGAAGATCAGCTTGATCCAAGAGAATAAGAAGGTCGAGACAAAGAAAGGCAAGATATTATTCACTCACTTTGGTGTCAGCGGACCGACTATCTTGAATATGAGCAGAAAGATAAACGAACTGCTTCCATACGGCGATGTCTTCATCTCTCTAGATATCTTACCGATGTTCGATTTCTCGACATTGAATACCGAGCTTCAGAGACTATTCCTAGAAAATAGCAATAAGATGATCAAGAATACCCTGTCTCATCTTGTCCCTTCATCCATGGTGCCCGTGCTTTTGGAGATATGCAAGATCGATGGCGATACCTTCAACCATAGCGTCACCAGAGAAAAGAGGATCGATCTGATGCACCTCTTGAAAGATCTGCGCATGCAGGTGTTGAGCCTGATGAGCCCGGAGAATGCCATCGTCTCCTCTGGAGGAGTAGAACCCAACGAGGTCGACTGGAAGACTATGGGATCGAAGACTATTCCCAATCTCTTTATGACCGGAGATATCCTGAACATCAACAGGCCTTCTGGCGGTTATAGTCTGCAGCTATGTTGGACGACAGGGTTCGTAGCAGGGACCAGTGCTATTTCTTTTTCGCCGCCGCCTTCTTCTTTGAGACGACTTTAGCAACGACCTTCTTCAGAGAAGCCTCTTTGGCTGCAGGTTTGGCTTCTGCCTTCGCCGCTGCAGGAGCAACTGCAGAAGGAGCATCCTTGGTCATGAGGGCGACCAGCTTATCGAGCTTGGAATTCAAGCCCTCCAACTGCTTCTTTATATCATTCATCTGACCACCATCGAATGAAGTCCTGGCTGCTGGTGCGGAAGAGAAGTCCTTTTTAACGAATCCACCTGATTGAGTATCCTTCCTAGGATATTCTCCGGCCCCTCCGGCTTTATTCTTGCCGAAACAATAGTTGCAATAAACCGGCTTCTCGCCATTCGGGCGAAAAGGCACTTGGCAAGGCTTGTGGCATTCCGCACAGGTCGTATCGAACATCTGAGTCTGCCTGAATTCCCTATTTCCCGGACGATTAAACCTTGGCCTATCGCCACCACCAAAATTTCCTCCACCGAATCCCCCGCGCTTTTTGAAATCTCCCATATTATTATTTATATTATTAGAAAACTAAACAGTATTTTGAGGTCGAATCGCTCTCCAGACTGGTAATGCATCGTAACACGAGAATGAAAATATAGCTAGCTAATGGCAGACGTAGACTATTATCTCTAAACGGGCCCAGCTTGAAGTAATTTCGAATAATATCTCTGGACTTTTTTCAAATATCATCGAGGAAAGAGAATACTCCCTCTTTTTTTCCGTGATCTACATCAAGGTCGTATTTTGCCTGAGCTGCATTTAGATCATTGATAATATCATTATATTTTGTTTCGATAACGCCAAGCGACGACACGCATGCTCTGCTGGCAGATAATCCACTGATATATGAATACAGTTTATTACCATATTCTTTTGCGATAGAACCGTGATGCTCTTCATGCTTTTCGATCGCAGTAGAATATGTATTCCATATATCTAATAATTTTCCTGTAGCCACGGGAGCATAGATCCATCTAGGAAGAAGATACGATACATGGACTCCAACAGCTACATTGCTAATGTTACAGACCTGACCGCCAGTCGGATCATATGTAAAGTTGTAATTCAGATTACTTTCTGTTACAGCATCGACTCCTCCATCCAAGCCCTGTAAGGGGATTGTACAATTATAAACTTCATAAGATATGTAAAATTCATTGGTACCATCGATGTCATAATAATCCTTATCCTCCTGTACGATCAATCCAATTTTGGATACAAGATCAATTTGTTCTGGGTGGTGCCCCGCTCTAGTTTTAGGCGCTGCACATTCGGGATATTTTACTCTTGTTAAATCCACAGTCTCGGGTCCATTGATTCCAGGATATGTCTTTAGCACTGGCGCATATGGATCAAATTTCTTCTTGGTTAACGAAGCAGTCGTTGTTGCAGCCTTTACAGTCACAGGCTTCGCTTTCACATTTACGGCCTTGGTAGAGGTTGCAACGACGATGTCGTGAAGAATAATCTTTTCTGGCTGATATGAAAGCCTTTCTATGTTGATAATGATCGAATAGCCTATGACAATAATCATGACCCCTAACAACCATGGAATAGCCACCCTCTTTTGGAAACTGCTCATATGCGATAATCTTAGCAAATCATGACACACGAATACAACGCTTGACTCTTGCAAGATTAATGTAGAACCCGTAACATTACCGCTCCCATACTCCTCATGTTATGATGATAAAGCGTATTGACCCCTTTCTTCCAACTTCGACTCGGATGTCGTGAATGTAAACGCACATTCACACATCCTCGCTAGTCGGAATACAAAAACATGTATCGCAAACAGCTCGTAACTCATGTGACAGCGAAGCTCCAAGCGGGCATTTCGAATGAAGAGATCCAGAAAGGCCTGACCAATGACGGTTGGACAGTAGAAGATATCAAAGATGCATTCTACTATAGCCAATTCCCGGAAAAGAACGGCCGATTCTCGATCAAGAGAATGCTCCGTTCGGAAGTCCCTGCCACGATCACACTCTTCCTGCTCGTCCTGACTACGGTGATAATAGGCAGTTTCTCCCTCGTATTCGCGAATAAGACTCTGAATTATACGATCAATATCCCTCAGACTCCTCCGGCCGACAAGATCGCTTTCGCCTATGGCGCGCAAGAAGCCCTATCCGATCCAGATTATTTCGCCAAGGTCAAAGAACAATTCGTGGAAAGCAAAGCCAGCTTCATCGAAGCCGACCTCTCCGCCATGACTTTGAGCGTGTACAAAGACGGCGAGCTCTCTATCCAAGTGCCCATCAATAGCAAAGGCCGTGAGGGCTCTTGGTGGGAAACGCCTGCTGGCCTATACAAGATCATCAGCAAGGACAAGGCCCGTTTCTCTGGAATGGGACATGTTTGGATGCCTTGGGCGATGAATTTTCAAGGAAATTTCTTCATTCACGGAAGGACCTATTACCCTGATGGATCTCTGACTTCCGCTCAATTCACCGGAGGCTGCATACGGCTTGGCACGGATGATGCGCAAAGAGTCTATGAAGCCGTAGCCATCGGTACTCCAGTCCTAGTATTCAAAAAGAACTTCTCTTCAGACAATTTCACCTATAACAATGCCGTTCCGTCGATCTCGGCTCCGATCTATATGGCTGCTGATCTGCATAATAATTATGTCTTCACTAGCAAGGAGTCTACGACTCAAGTGCCCATCGCATCTATAACCAAGCTCATGACAGCTCTAGTGACCACTGAATACATCAATCTAGATAAGACTGCGACAGTTCCGAAGGAAGCGATAGTCTATACTTCCAAGCCACGGCTAAAAATAGGCGATCAGTATACGGTATACCAGCTCCTCTTCCCCTTGCTCATGGAATCTTCCAATGAAGCAGCTGAGACCATAGCCCGATATTACGGATACAAAGATTTCATCAGGTACATGAATGAAAAAGCCGTCGCTATCGGCATGACTCATACTCATTTCGCCGATCCTTCTGGAGCTTCAGCCGAGAATGTCTCGACCGCCGAAGACCTATTCATGCTGGCAAAATATATCTATAACAATAGGAGCTTCATCTTCCATATCACTTCAGGCCAGATCAAAGACAGCGCTTATGGCACTAGCGGATTCGCCGATATAGGCAATTTCAACGATTTTGTGAATGACCCGTATTTCTATGGAGGCAAGAACGGCAAGACTGGAGCAGCGATAGAGACCAATATCTCCGTTTTCGAATTCCCTGTCGGCGAGACCAAGAGGCCGATAGTGACTATCATCCTCAAGTCGCCCGATGAGAAAAAAGATTCTCAAGCGCTCATAGATAGCGTCTTGAATGACATACGATAACGATTTCCACGTATTAACCATTCGTTATATAATAGAGGCTCACTCATATATCATGGAACCGGCCAAGATAATCTCATTCGACGAATTCGGCAAGATCCGTGAAAAGCTCGGCACCATCGTCTGCACTTCCGGCGGATTCGATCCGATACATCCGGGGCATGTCTCCTGCATCGGCGATTCGAAGCAGTATGGCGATGTAGTGGTAGTGATAGTGAATGGCGATGATTTTCTGAAGAGGAAGAAAGGCAAGCCATTCATGGATTTGAAGACTAGATGCCATATAGTCTCATACGTGAGAGGCGTCGACTATGTCATCCCTTTTGAGATAGAGAACGATCATACGGTCTGCGTCGCCCTCGAGAAAATAAAACCGCATATATTCACCAAAGGCGGTGATAGGATAGACGAGAAGACTATCCCTGAATGGAAGACTTGCGAGAAGCATGGGATCAAGATCATCTCCGGAGTGGGTCACAAAAAAGATTGGAGCAGCTCTGATTTTCTCAAAGAATGGGGGGAATTTTGGAAGAAAAATAAGACCGCTTGAAGCTGAGACCTATGCAATATGATACTTTGGCTCGCTTAACCTGTCTGAGCGGCCGGGAATTGTTAGTCCTTTTGGCGTCTCCTGCCATGACCACGCCAAAAGGGCTTACAATTCACAGGCTGCGAGTCTTAAGCGAGCCAAAGTATCATATTGCATAGGTCTCAGCTTCAATTTCAAAATCTCTCTTTGATAGCCTCCAGCTTCCCTCCAAGGATGATCGGCAATGCGCCGAGCAGCTCTTCTTTATAGCTGACATCTTCCTGTATAGGATTGAGGATGAAGATCGGTTTATTGAAATGCAAAGCGATCGCCATCTCCGCCAAAACAGCGCCACCGATGTATCCAGGCTTGCCGTTCTTCTCATAGTTCAAGACCAGAATGGAATCGCTTTTCACTATCTTCTTGAAATGATTCTTGGTCAGGAAAGTCTTCTTTTTGTAGTCTTCCGGATTCTCATACCAAGTCTTAACGGCCTCCACACTGAAATTGCCGCTCTTTTTCATCTCTTCGGCGGTATAAGGTATCAGGACTTTATAGCCCATTTTCTTCAAGGCCTCCTCGACTTCGACGACATTCTTGTAAAAAGAAGCGCTTGAACAGATGGCTATGCTCTTGCTCTTGGATGCTTTCTTCTTGCTCGCCTTTGTCGCTTTCTTAACCGGCTTTTTGACAGATTTGCTCTTTTTCATATGTTTATGAAATTATTTTTTATTAATCGCACTAACTGTTATATTCTCCAACTTTCCATGAAGGCAGATCGGGTCCATAGCCTTGATCTCATCCAGATAAGCCGATTCGGAAGGGATATCGTTCAAGAGGAATATCTTCTTATCGTTCACATAAGCCATGCCCATCTCCATCAGGCAATTCCCGCCTATATAGTTCTTTAGTCCCTTCTTCTCCAGATTGACGATCAAGATCGCGTCGCTTTCCAGGATATGCTTGTAATGCTGGCGGATATAATCATGCACCCGTTTGAAATCCGCATTTTCTCCTGGGATTCCCTGCCCGTCGATAAAAGCCTTGACCTTGCCTTTCACATGGTCCTCGTAATCTTGATGTATCCAACCGTCATGACCCAGATCACACAGCTTATCCTTGCAGGCGACCATATCCTTGACGAAGCTATTGCTGCCCAAAACATAGACCTTCATGGATTTCTTATTCATAAGCATATTCTAGTACGTACGTTCCGCTTAATCAATGACCAAAAAGCTCGCCGTTGGATCTTTAAAACCCCCGGAATATACGTCGATTATAGGAAATCTTTTATATCAGGATTTGTCTGACCGCGAGGATTCGAATCGACAGATTTCTGAGCATCCTTCTTTGGCGCATGATCGGTCTTTTCGGCTCCGTGATCCACGCCAGAAGAACCGTTAAAGTCAGGCTTTGCATGCATCATCCTCATCTCATCAGGAGTATAATCGTCAGGCCCCACAGGAACCTGACCCGCCTGCACTTTTTTCATCATGATTTCCGTTCATATTTTAAGCTGTCGCAATCGACAAGATATTTCGACTCCACGGCGATGATGTACTCTCTTTGTAATTTCTCATAAGCATAGCGTATTCCCGAAAGCTCCCTAGCCTCTCTCGCTTTTTGGTCGTTTTCATCCATCTCTTCGTCAGTATGATTCAGAAACCACATGCCTAGGATCGTAAACCACAAAGCTATGGAAAGCGATAGCGGTCGATTCACATTGAGATTCTCGAGGCCGATCAGTC
>CAIKAN010000042.1 GCA_903825415.1 uncultured bacterium | reverse complement strand
TTAGAAATATCACGATTGGACGCAACTATGCTGCGGTCTTTTGCAATAACGTAATAGCCGGCTCCCAAAAGAGTCGGGGTATTCCAGATATTCGTGATATTCATGCATTTATGCATAAGCGCAATAGTACTCCAAATTTGGTCGATCTGTCAAACAAAAAGACCGTTATAGACGGTCTTTTTGTTTTATGGATATTTAAAGACTACTGTCCCACCACTTCCACCATCGTTCCCCTTTTGCCTGGGACCGCTCCGGAAATGTATAAGATATTCTCTTCCGGATCTATATGAGCGATCTTCAGATTCTTGACTGTGACTCTATCGCTGCCCATCCTTCCGGCCATGCGCATGCCAACAGGAACGCGGTTTCGCAAACCTCCTCCGATAGATCCAGGCTCGCGCTCGCTATGCTTCTGGCCGTGGGAACGCGGTCCGCCATGGAATCCATGGCGCTTGACCACACCCTGAAAGCCTTTGCCTTTTGAGATTGCGCTGACCATGACCATATCGCCTGCCTTGAACTGGGAGAGCTCTACTTTGTCTCCGACCTTGGCAGTCGATACATCGGCTGGGAACTCACAGAGAGCGGCAAAATTGCCCATATCTTTGAATACGCCTTTTTGCGCTTTGTTGATCTTCCTCGGATTGCGAGAGCCTTCTCCGACCTGAACAGCTTCATAGCCGTCGTTTCCCTTGGTCTTGATGGCGGTGACGATATTGCCGGGAGCTGAGACCAGAGTCACGGGAATAGCCGCGCCAGAAGCATCGTAGATCTGGGACATATTCAGTTTTCTTCCTAATATAAATTTCATTGGTTTGGTATTAAACTACCCCGCTCCCTCCTCGGCGCGACGAAGTGCCTTCGTTTGGCTACGCTACGCTTCGCCAAAGTCGCCACTTGTCGCCGCCTGCGACGGTCGCGGCTGACGAATGACACTTATCAAACTACATCATCTTCACATCTATATTAACCCCTGACGGTAAACTCATATTGCGGAGAGCTTCGATGACTTTCGGATTTGGGTTGATAATATCGATCAATCTCTTGTGGACTCTCATCTCGAACTGCTCGCGGGAATTCTTGTCGATGAAAGAAGAACGATTCACCGTGTACTTCTTGATCTCCGTCGGCAGAGGCACTGGACCGTGCACGACGACGTCATATCTGGCCGCGGTGTCCATGATCTGCTTGAGCGACGAGTCGAGGATCTTTGATTCATAGGCGCGGATGCGTATGCGGAGCTGTGAGACTTCCCCCTCAGCTCCCTTCGTCGCAGCTTTCTTAACACGAGGAGATTTATTTGCGGCCGGCTTTGCAGTCGAAGCAGATTCATGGGATTCGGTTGTTGTCTTTATAGTTGGCATAATTTTCGTGAATTTTCAATTTTCAAATTCCAATTTACAATCAATTTTCAAATTTTCAACGGAAAATCTTTGATAATTGATTCATTGATAATTGATTGAAAATTGGTTAATTGTAAATTGAAAATTCTTGTAACTTTACGCAATTACCTTTGTTACCACGCCAGCTCCGACTGTCTTGCCTCCTTCGCGAACTGCGAAATGGGTCTGATTCTCTAGAGCGACTGGGGCGACGAGCTTGACCTTGAAGGTGACAGTATCTCCTGGCATGACCATTTCGACCTTCTCTGCAAGTGTCACTTCTCCAGTGACATCTGTAGTACGGATATAGAACTGAGGCTTGTAGCCGGTGAAGAATGGCGTATGACGGCCTCCTTCCTCCTTCTTCAAAATGTAAACTTCAGCCTCAAATTCGCTGTGTGGCTTGACGGATCCAGGCTTGGCCAAAACTTGACCACGGGAAACTGCATCCTTGGCTGTGCCACGGAGCAGCAAGCCAGCGTTGTCTCCGGCAATGCCTTCCTTGAGAGATTTGTTGAACATTTCGATGCCCGTGACGACTGTCTTGGTGGTATCGACGAAGCCGATGATCTCGACTTCCTCATTGACTGAGATCCTACCGCGCTCGATGCGTCCTGTGACGACCGTACCGCGTCCTTCGATAGAGAAGATGTCTTCGATAGGCATGAGGAAAGGCTTATCAGTCTCGCGGACTGGATCAGGGATATAGGTATCGAGGGCATTCATGAGATCGCCGATCTTCTCAGACCAGGTAGCATCGCCTTCGAGAGCCTTGATAGTTGAACCGCGGATGACAGGGATATTCTTGCCATCGAATTGATTCTTGGTAAGGAGTTCACGCACTTCCTCCTCGACGAGATCGATGAGCTCCGTCTCTGGGACGAGATCGCACTTATTGAGGAAGACGACGATCTTTGGAACGCCGACTTGGCGGGCCAAGAGAACGTGCTCTCTGGTCTGCGGCATCACGCCGTCGGTTGCAGAGACTACGAGAATGGCTCCGTCCATTTGAGCGGCGCCGGTGATCATGTTCTTGATGAAGTCAGCGTGCCCCGGGCAGTCGATGTGGGCATAGTGACGGATCGGCGACTCGTACTCTACGTGAGAGAGCGAGATCGTGACGGTCTTGGTGGCATCGCGGACGGTGCCTCCCTTGGTGATATCGGCGTAAGCCTTGACATTGGCTAGGCCTTTCTTGGCTTGAACAGCCAAAATAGCGGCGGTCAAAGTAGACTTGCCGTGGTCGATGTGACCGATGGTGCCAACATTGACATGCGGCTTGGTGCGGTTGAATTCTGCTGCCATATTATTTGTTTTAGTGCCCCGACCTTTGAACAGTATCGTCCGAGTGATGCGCTTAGCGCCCAAACGACGATGTTCAAAGGGTGGGGATAAATTTGTTAATAGCTTGATAAAACGCCAGACAGGCGCGTAATGGGCATGTTAGCATGCCCATTTTTATTTGGCAAATTATTATCTGTTCGGCGTACAAGTATAGCCAACTGGGCAATCGATAGGATATATATAGCCATTCACGACCCTAAAGAAAGCATCGCTGAAATCATAGGCCTGCGTATTTGGCGGCCAGGTGCATCCGGCATAGCCTGGAGGGCAGAAACCAGGAGTGCTGACAAGGCCATTATTCAAGGTCACATACATCTTGTAATTGCCAGAAACGGTATTCGATGGAATGTAGACATTGAATGTCTTGTACCCATACGAGATATTCTGAGTGAAGCTGCCAAGCTTGGTCACTCCGTTATTGGTCGGATCTGCCAGAAAGACATCTACATCATTCCCTATCTTCGAAGTATCGCCTGTGATGCTCACGACCACATTCTGATTTGATCCAGCCGTCAAAGTCTCTCCTCCGTTAGGCGAGATGATATTGATATCTGGGAGATTGGTAGTCGAGACAGAAGAGATGGTGAATGGAGCATTGCTAGAATCGCAATTATTCGTTCCTGTCTGGCATATCTGAACGGTATACTGGCCATCAGGAACAGAGATACTGCTGCCAGACGATGTCGTATACCCATTGACCGTATTGTAAGCATTTCCTACATTCCAGCTATATGAATTCTGATTGATCGATAATCCGGTAACGATCGTATAGGGCATATATGCGATCGTAGGGCAAGCCTGCGATGTGCACGGCAGCTGATAAGGGATGAGCTTGATATCCGCTGTTGTAGCGCTGTAATAATACGGAGATGTCCAAGTTATGGAATGGACCGAGCCTTTCTGCCAGACTTCCCCGCCATTTGGAGATGTTACCTGGAAAGATCCTGCCTGATAGGGGCTGCTGACCTGAACAGTCGCGCTTGTCTGTGCAGTCAATCCAGCGCTATTCCTGACAGTCGCTCTGACTGTATAATTTCCAGCTGAAGCATATGAGTGCGTGAATGTAGTCGTCTGTGTGAATGATTGGGTAGAAGGAGAATATGCATTCGCTGAAACCGCATAGATCACATCACCCCAATCGATATAGTAGCTGAGCTGGCTATTCTGCGGATCAGTAGCTCGAATAGTCCATGTACCTGTCTGGCCTATATTCAAAGCTGTCGGAGCATCCATTCCATTTATGATCGGTGAATTCGTGACAGGAATGACATTGGACGTAATAGTGAAGAGAGAGCTGCTTTCATAGCACTGCGAGCCGCTGGATAAGCAGATCTGGACCTTGTACTGGCCATCCGCAGCTGTCACATTGGCGCCGCTATAATTCATGATATTTCCCACTACCCACTGATATGAGCCGCGGCTAAGATCCACATTATCCGCTATCACATAAGGAGCTTGCGTAGCGATCATGCATTGCGTCGGATATGATTGGGCGCATGCAGGCTGTGGTATCTCTAGCCTTATGCTTCCTCTCTGAGACATGAGACCAGGCGCACCTGTCCAAGTAATATTTCGGACCATGCCTCTCTGCCAAGTTTCCCCACCATTCGGAGAAGTGACAGCGAACGATAGATTCTCTATGATACGGCCGCCTCCTCCTCTATTCAACCTAGAACGAGTGAGAGGACCGAAGAATCCATTCGAAGCCAAGCCGACAGATTTCTGATATGAGATCAAAGCCGCCTTGGTCTGTGGACCAAAATACCCCTTTGGGGTTCCACCGCTATTCACCGAAGGTATATCGAAGTCATTAGCGATCAACCAGGTCTGAAGAGCTGAGACATCAGAACCGCTCGAACCCAAGAGCAGATCGTTATTGAACGTGTAATCTTGAGCATTGGCGAACGCTGCGAAGAAGAAAAATGCGCATAGCGTTATGAGGATAGTTTTTTTCATAATATTTATGGATGTTAAACGATTAATAGAATGCAAGGATTACTATTCAGTCTTTGGCTATTATACCCTTACCTAGAGAGATCAATACTATAATAAGCCTAGCATAAAAACAGCCTTAGAATAAGATGGAGTATGACAATGTGATACTATATCTATAAATGCGCAAGGCATTCAATATCATACTATACATATTCGCAGCCATAGGATTCATTTTGGTTATAGCCTATGTCGCTGTTGAATTAGGCCTTACGAAAACAGCAGGCATCATAGATACCCAGCATGATTATTTCAAAGATCAGTTAGATAGGCCGGCCAAAGCGATTCAGTCAAGCAGCACGACGCCTGATCTGGCTTGGCAAAATGGCGAAGAATGGCAAGTACTCAAAGAAGCCATAGCGAATGATCAAACATCAATAAAAGCAGCTGCAACAAAAGCAGGCATTTCTCCTAGATTGATCGTCTCCATCCTCATAGTCGAACAGTTAAGGCTTTTTCATTCAGATCGGGAAATATTCAAGACAGCTTTCGCCCCCCTAAAAATCCTTGGAAATCAAAGCCAATTCTCTTGGGGAGTGATGGGAATAAAACAAGATACCGCGAGAAGGATCGAAGATAATCTTCATAATGCAGCTTCTCCGTGGTATTTAGGTCTTGAATTCAGTCGGATCCTAGACTATTCCGCTACTACGACCAGTTTAGATTCCGAGCGCTTCAACCGTCTCACCGATGAGAATAGCCGTTATTATTCCTACCTTTACTCCGCCTTATACGTGAAAGAGATTGAAACACAATGGCAAAAGACCGGCTTCCCCATATCAAACAATGTCGGTGTACTCGCTACCCTTTTCAATATCGGATTCATACATTCTCATCCAAATGACCGCCCCCAGATCGGTGGCGCGAAAATAGAGATCGGCGATTCAAAATATAGCTTTGGAGGCCTGGCCCAGGCCTTCTATTACTCCGACCAGCTTCTCGATATTTTCCCAAGATGACCCTATCTGCAGTATAATGATGTCAAAACAAATAGATCATCCAATTATGGAAAGGAAATTTACCTTTGAATCCGATCACTTGAATAATAGAGATCATGAATAAGCCCGTTCGAAAAGAGATACTGATAGTCATTGCGATATTCGTAGCTGCGCTTCTTATTAGGCTATTTTTGTTCGCATACCCGAAACAATTCGTCTTCGATGAGGTCTATTTCATCAATTTTGCATCAGACTATTTCACTGGTTCATATTATTTCGATCTGCATCCCCCACTAGGTAAACTACTGCTCTATGGTTTCGGATTATTGACTGGCTTCAATGGTCAACCTGCCGTTAGCGCTATCGGGGAGAGCTTCACGAACGTCTCATATGCATATCTGCGCCTATTCCCTATCATCTGCGGATCATTGATACCACCGATCATCTATCTTCTTGCTAGAAGGCTGAAGCTATCGATCGTCGCCGCTGTCTTTGCAAGCATCGCAATTATTGTCGAGAATAGTCTTGTAGTCCAATCAAAATTCGTCTTGATGGACAATAGTCTGATCCTTTTTGGATTCCTAGGACTTCTTCTGTATCTCAAATCTCTAGATACCGATATCTCGGTAAGCCCTCGACAAAAATTCGCCTTGAAATTACTCGCGGGAATAAGCCTATCCTTTGCTTTGAGCATAAAATGGACAGGTGCATCATTTCTGGGAATGGTCTTAGCGTTCGAATTATACAGAGCGATCAAACAAAGATTTAGCCGTAAAGAGTTCATGCAATCAATATTCTGTTTCGTCCTTGCTCCTATCATCGTTTACCTGTCTATCTTCTATATACATTTCAAGCTACTGCCGAATCCTGGGCCGGGAGATGCCTTTATGAGCCAAGCATTCAAGAGCTCATCTTTTGTAGACCGATTCGCGGAGCTCAATAAGGTCATGCTCTTGTCGAATGGTAGCCTGAGCACTGCACATGCCTATGCCAGCAAATGGTATACCTGGCCGATAATGGAGAGAGGGATATATTACTGGCAAGACAGCCAGTATCCAGACAAAATGATCTATCTATTAGGGAATCCTTTCGTCTACTGGCTGTCTTCGCTAGGACTGATTGTTTTGTTAATCTTCGTCATTTTCAAGAAAGACAGGAGTAAGACGGCGCTCTTCCTGCTTTTTGGATTCCTATTGAATTATCTGCCATTCGCCCTAATAACTAGACCGATGTTCTTGTATCATTATTTTGTGGCTCTGATTTTCGCAATAATTTCCCTTGGCTATATCTTGGATAAGATCAAGGATATAAAGAAGTTGAAAATGATCATTCTGGTGATTCTGACTGTATTCACAATATCATTCATATATTTCAGTCCACTAACCTATGGTCTGGCAAGCAAAGATATACATCAGAGATTCTGGTTCTCTTCTTGGCGGTGAGTTATGGTGAACTCTAAGTTATAGGCCTAAGATCGTCTTCAGGGCATCCCATATGGTCGCTCTCTGGTACCCTTTGCGAGTATTGGTAACCGGTGAAGAAGAGGGGCTTGGAGATGGAGAGTATATAGGCGAAGGCGATGGGCTTGGAGATGGTGATGCTGAAGGACTTGGTGACGGCGAAGATGAAGGCGATGGAGACGGGCTAAATGATGGGGACGCAGAAGGAGAAGGGCTCGGGGTGGGAGAAACTATGGGAGATACCCCATTGATACCGCCTGTATTATTCGATACTGGAACAATAGGGTTCTTGCTTGAAGGCCCAGAAGCGGAAGTCGAGGTGGCATTGACCGGCACGGTCGAGGTGGCTGGAGTCTGAACTACTGGTACTGTCGTAGTCGCACCAGGATTGATATTCAAATAACCATCGCTCAGATCATAATACCCTGTATTATCGACAGTCGAGAGCAATTCCAAAGAGTATCTTCCAGCTGGAAGAGTACGCCCAGCGAACACGGAAAGCCTTGCACTGCCGTCGTTATCTATACCTGGGCTTATGAGATAAGAGACCCCTGTATCTTCATTATTAAGATTGACTCGTATCTTGTTAGTGCTAGGTATATTGACTGTTGCCCAATTCAATACGAACACCTGGCTCTTAAAGAAATCGTATTCCTGGCCTCCGTTGGGATATATAACCTGTATAGATGGTCTGGCTGAAGGAGAGAAAGTCACGGCAGGAGCAACGGTAAACACTTCAGCCTTCCCATGAGCAAAAGTCGGATTATCCTTGAAATAAGAATAGAGATTCGGAGAGACCGTCTTTGTCGATGAAGAATAGTTGGACATCACCAAGGCCAGACTCCTAACACTTGGCGGTGTAAAATTAACCCACGTATTGCAAACCTCGCTCGCGCCACTGCTGACATGGTCTCCATACTTGAACCAGGTAGCGAAGACGCCATCTGGGCAAGACAGATATAATTTCTCCGCCGCCAGATCATTGGGGATACCGAAGCTCATGTTGACCGTCTGGCCGGATATCAGTGTAGGATTATCAAAAGCAATCGACAACGGTGTGTCCTGGATAGTCAAGTCAACACCATTGCTTGTGCCATTCACTGGATCGGTGATCGTCATCCAATATCTGCTAGCCGGTAAATTGGGAACGAATTTTATGGTTCTACCGCCATTAGTACTACCGACCATTAACACTGTCGGAGTCGTCTTCTCGCCCTTTTCAGGAGGAAATTCGTCATAAAGGGTCAAAATATTTCCTGATGCCGCGAATCTCAGACCGTCAATAGTCACTTGTTCATTGGAATTGGCCGAAGCGGGCGAGATGGAATTTATATAAGGTGATTTCTCGCCGATGATAGTAACGGCATTCGTTTGATTGGGCGGGATCGTTAGATATTCCCAGCCGCTAGAATCGTCAGTCAAGCTGACACCTGTGAGAGAGGCGCGATATGTACCGGCAAACATTATTTGTGGATTGAATTCCGCCCTAACATTGAATCTGGCCGTAGTGCTGGCATGAATGACATACATCATGCCATCTAGGCTTAAATCGACATTGGCCGGCTTGTCATACGCTGTTGAACCGTAGCCAAAAGCTGTGTCCGTATCATTTCTCATAGAAGCACTGAAATAACCTGACGTTCCGATCATCTGATCACTGCTTCCAGCGCTCAGATCCACTATAAAATTAGCAGCGAGCCTTGATTCACCACCGGCTTGGTCATAAATAAGGCTGAGCGAAGGGGTCGTCGACCCGATGATCACCTTGACGGAAGGAGGCATGTGGGCACTATCTGCAACAGTGAAATACCCGCTCCCACTGCTCACTCCTGAACGATAATCGCGAACGATTACTCTATAACGGCCTGGCTGCATATCAGATATGACCCATTGCGTCCCGTTATAAGAATAGACCTTGCCAACATTCCAATCATATTCGTTGTTAGCATACGCTTCTTGTCTATCAGGTTCTGTGACATTGTACCAGGAAGGGCCTTCGAGCGAGATCTGTGCTGCGCGTCCAAGATTACCACTCCATCTGATCGTAGACGTCGATCCTGTGATCAATTGATCCCCAGACCGAGGAGATATGACCACTATAGGCTCGACATCTCCGAGTGCGAGCGAATTAGTCCGAACATTAAGGACATAAGGCGTGATACGATAATTCGGCTGGAAATGATCCAGCTGTACATAATAAGTATCACGCACAAGAGATGTGCCTGAAACGGAGCCGCTCAGAATGAATCGTGCCGTTGAATTCGGTAAGATGAGATAATACGGTCCAGGCTGATCTATCGCTCCGGATATAGGCGCACCATATTGCATATTGATATAAGAGTTACCGCTCCCTATCCCAACAAGGTCAGAAGTGAAAGCACCAGACTTCGATACCTGCAACGTTGAAGTGCCTGAATTTCTAACATCTACTGTAAATGAGGCCGTCACCAAATTACCCTGATTATCTTGATTGCATGTGAACCCTGCTGGACAAACAACTGGAGCCGGTACGTTATGTTCAAGAGTAGAGCTACCGACCATAGACACGGAAAGGCCGCTTGGAATACCAGTCGCAACAGCGCAACTATTAATGAAGCTGCTAGCGTGAGAGTTATATTCTGACAAAGAAGCGAATGGCAAATCGATGGCGAGCGGCTGATAGGTCTGCCCCATCGCTGAAGCAAAAGCCGCTGAGTTGAAGTAACTGGCATACTGATAGAACCTCAATCTCAAGAATTCTATCAGCTTCGATTTATCAACGTCGCCGTAAGGGAATTCATTGACCGATTCGATCATCTGATCCAATGAAGCTGGGTCGCCAAAAATGCTCCTAGCGATATTATAATACGCTAACTGATATGATGGGCGGATGTCGCTTGGTAATCCGTTGATTAGATTGGCGACATTTGCATAAGATGGATCACCCAGACTGCATCTGAACGAGGCATCAAAACCATGAGATATGATCTCTGCTTTTCCGGTGATATTGCTGATCCCCCAATCTTCATTATGCAATGGACCCATATCGTCGACATTGAGAAAATCTGTTAGGAGGAAAGTCTTCATCGTCGTATCTGGATCGAAAGACAATTGTCGTACTATCGAATTATCGCTCTTATTCAAGATCGTAGCCGTAGTCAAGCGATTATCCATCCTATACGTCCATGGAACGTTTCCGCCTTCAATATCGCTAGATTCATAAAGGGTCGGCGATAAGCTGAATTGGGTTGTGAAAGGCTGTTGATCTTTTGGTTCATCGTCTCTCTGAACCATCATATAGCGGTATATCTGGCCAGCATACCCAGGATCAGATGTGACAAAACTCACATTAGCAAAACCTACAATGTCCATTGCGGGAATGCCGAAGGCCCTGAAAGTCTTGAATACGATGAATTCTCTAAGACTGACGTTCAATTGACCATTAAAACCGGCAGTTCCGCCTCCGGAATTCACCCAATAATCATTCCAGATATCGCATTCCGGTATCAAACGGACTTTCTTGTATTTCAGCTCCGAAAAAGCCCCATAAGTCGTCAGTCCGTGGAATTTATCCTGAGGGGTTCCAGAAGCGAATGTGATATTGAGCACAGGAGGCCTGCACTGAGAGCGGCTGCTCCCTTTCTGGGCATAATTCACGTGCCAATCTTGCACCACCGTTCCAGATACAGATTCCTTAAGATCGCCAGCGCGGTCAGCGGCATCATCAGACATGAGCAAGGTCTTGCCGAGAGTATCCAGGGTAAAATCGTGGAGAGTATATGCCAAAGGCCGCAGATTCGCCGCTCCGGCAGCAGCCAGATTGTTCCTGCTCGAAAATACTGCTCCCCCATTAGCCACTATCGTCATGATCAGTAAAACCGCAGTCATTAGTAGAACTGAAGCATAAAGATATTTATTATTTTTCCTAAAGATAGCTATAGCTAATAATGGGTATATTGTCCATATGATACTATCATGGCCTTAATTGCGAAAAAAACCGCCCTTATACACAGGACGGCTTTTTGAAAGACTGATGAGAGGAGTTCTACTTCCTCTTTTCCGCTATCTCCAGAGCCACATTAGCAGGCACCACTTCATAGTGATCGAATTCCATCATAGCGCTGCCCTGCCCTGAAGTCATAGAGCGGAGCTGGGTGGTATAGCCGAACATCTCCGATAGAGGGACTTTGGCATGAATGGCGAGGACTTGACCCTTCGGCTCAGAGCCTTCGACTTGTCCGCGCTTGGAAGCGATAGAGCCGTTGATGTCTCCCATATATTTTTCCGGAGCGACGACCTCTAGCCTCATGATCGGTTCAAGGATGACCGGACGAGCGCGCTTGGCGGCATCTTGAAAAGCTTGTGAAGCAGCGATCTTGTAAGCGATCTCGGATGAGTCGACATCGTGATAGGAACCATAGGTCAATTCACAGGAAATGTTGACCATCTTGAATCCGGCGACGATGCCGCGATCCATAGCTTCATGCACACCCTTCTCGACAGCTGGGATGAATTCATTAGGAATGACGCCTCCCTTGATGGAGTTAACGAATTCGAAGTCGTCGTAGCGCTTGGTAGTCTTGGGGATCTTCTCTCCCTCCGGCCATGGCTCCATAGGCTTCAAATTGAGTTTGACGTGACCGTATTGACCCTTACCACCAGTCTGTTTTATGTACTTGTATTCAGCCTCAGCAGTTCCGAGAATGGTCTCGCGATATGCCACCTGCGGTTCTCCCACATTGGCCTCTACTGTGAACTCTCGCTTCATGCGCTCGACCATGATTTCCAAATGCAATTCGCCCATACCAGAGATGATAGTTTCGCCGGTCTCGGAATTGGTAGAGATCTTGAAAGTAGGATCCTCATTGGCGAGCTTGCGGAGAGCCATGCCCATCTTCTCCTGATCAGCCTTGGTCTTGGGCTCGATCCTGAGCGAGACGACCGGCTCCATGAATTTGATCTTTTCTAGAACGATAGGATTGGTTTCATCGCAGAAGGTGTGAGAAGTCAAAGCATCCTTGAGACCCACAGCTGCAGCGATCTCTCCAGCATAGACTTTCTTGACCTCCTCGCGCTCATTAGCTTGAAGACGAACGATACGGCCAAGGCGCTCTTTCTTGCCTGTGGTTGAATTGTAAAGATATGTACCAGCTTCGATTGTTCCGGAATATACACGGAAGAAGGTCAATTGTCCGACATATGGATCGTTCTGAAGCTTGAAGGCCAAAGCCGCGAAAGGCTCTTCATCTGAAGCATGACGAATCACTTCCTCGCCTGTATCAGGGTTGATGCCTTTTACTGGAGGCATATCAAGAGGAGATGGGAGATAATCTACAACAGCGTCGAGTACAAGCTGAACACCCTTATTCTTCAAAGCCGAACCAGCAAAAACTGGAAAGATCTTATTGGCAATAACAGCCTTGCGGATCGTAATCTTCAGATCCTCTATAGGAATCTCCTTGCCATCTAGATACTGCGCCATCTGAGCATCGTCATTCTCAACGATCTTTTCTATCATCTCGGCACGATACATCTTGGCATCTTCCAAAAGATCAGCTGGGATCTCCTCCTGTCGGATCTTCTCGCCCATATCGCCGTCAAAGTAGAAAGCTTTCATATGCAAAAGATCGATGACACCGACGTGATCCCCTTCCAAACCTATAGGGATCTGGAAACGAACAGCATGCTTGCTCAGCCTTTCGAGGATAGAAGCATAAGATTTTTCAAACGAAGCGCCCATTCGGTCGAGCTTGTTTATGAAACAGAGGCGAGGCACATTGCTTTCATCAGCATAGCGCCAATTGGTCTCTGATTGAGGCTCCACACCAGCAACACCATCGAAGACGACCACTGCTCCGTCGAGAACGCGCAGAGAGCGCTTGACCTCAGCGGTAAAGTCGATATGTCCCGGAGTATCGATGATATTGAAACGGACTTTCTTGGTCGTATCCGTCTTGGGCATATAGGTCGGATTCCAGAAACAGGTGATGGCGGCAGCTGTGATGGTGATGCCGCGCTCCCTTTCCTGCTCCATCCAGTCGGTGACCGTGTCACCCTCGTGGACTTCGCCGATCTTGTGAGTCATGCCCGTATAGAAGAGCACACGCTCTGAAGTCGTAGTCTTGCCGGCGTCGATATGGGCGATGATGCCGAAGTTTCGTACTCTCTCTAATGGGTAGTCGCGGTTCATTTTAGTAGTTAGTGATTAGGGTTTAGTGACTAGTGGTTGGTAATCGATCGTATTTATTGTTTGAATATATAACAGATACGAAATAAAAAAGCGCAGAGGCTTGTTGCCTGATACGATACAGGAAAAGGGCCAAATAATCAAATGATTTACTTTAGAAAGCTCCAATGAACGTCTTGATGCCAAGTAACACAAGTAAAGCAGCAAGCACCTTGAATGTCAGGCCGACCAGATTCTTTCTTTGTAGCAATGGTCTGAACTTAAAGAAGATAAAAGCCAGCAACATAGTTGCAAAAAGCCACGCTATTTCAAATACAATAAGATAGATAAACCTGCCGCCAACAATGGCTCCGTTAAATATGATTGCTTTTGGTACACCGACAGTAATCCAAAATATCCAATAACCGCTATTCAGAGCGGTTAGAAGAACTACCTTCGAAAATGACATTATTTGTGTTGATTCAGAATCGACCTGTTGGATCCTCCAAACTCGCGAAGCAAGCCAAAATAGAACGATGGCGCCTCCTATTGAAATAGCCTTGATTACAAGAGTAGACAGACCTAATTGATAGAAGATGAGTATAGCCAATAGAGCTCCGATAGTTTCAGCAGCTAGAGCCCAGAAAACAATACGAACTCCTTTCAAGAATCCAGAATTCAAAATTTCAGCAAAAGTGCTGGTCAAAATAGGTCCAGGAACGGCACCTGCAATTAAACCCAAAACAAAAGCTTCAAATAATGCCGCCATTTGGATGATTATTTCACAAAGGCTATTGTTTCTCAAACCCCAGCTTGTGCTTTTCCAGAATCGACCTATTCTCAGAGCCGTCTCATTTATAGCATTCCTTGCACACCCAACAACTAGCATCTTGAATATTGGGAGGAGTGAAGCCAAAATAATGCGCGCCATACCAACTGCCATCGCTTGAAATAACCGGTAAAACAATAGTGCCGCATCGCATGCACAAACAAAGAGTCATCTGCTTTTGAGGAAGTATGATGGGGTTTTGAATAGTTGGCATATTATTTATCAATCGCTTACAAACCCGATAGCGTCCTTCGGCCTCACTTGATCATCCATCATTCTCTTTAGAACCGAGGAGATAGCTATGAGATGTTCTCCGTGCTCCTTCTGTCCTTTTTCTAATTCCTCGATCTTGCTAGCTATATCCTCATGAGTTGATAAGAGCTTTCGAAGTATTACAAATGCTCGCATAATATAGATATTCATCTGAACTGCTCGCTCGCTATTGAGAACAGACGAAAGCATAGCAACGCCAAGTTCGGTAAAAGCGTATGGCAAATAACGGTGTCCACCCCAACTTGAGGTTCCAATTTGGAACCTCAAGTTTCCAACCTCCTTTTTCGTAAGTCGAAACATAAAATCATTAGGGAATCTTTCTATATTCCTTTTTACTGCCTTGTTGAGATTCTTCGTCTCGACTTGATACAAGTCGGCAAGGTTCACATCTATCATGACTTTTTGTCCGCGAATCAAATATATCCGCCGTTCGATAAACTCCGGAGTAACAGGCATTATCAAGCTGGTCTCAGTTGGCATGCGTACAATTTTAGTCTGAAAAAATCTCCAGTCAATATTGACTGGAGATTTTTTCCGTTCACGAAAGTGATTTTAAACGAGACGACCCCTCGACAAGCTCGGGGTAATTTCGCTGCGCGAAATTACCAAGCGAAATGAGCAAAAGCCTTGTTGGCTTCGGCCATCTTGTGGACATTCTCGCGCTTCTTGACGGCCTCGCCTTCATTCTTGGAAGCGGCGATGATCTCATCGGCCAATTTCTCGGCGATAGGCTTGCCCTTCTTGGAACGGGCGGCCTCGACTATCCATTTCATGGAAAGAGACTGCTTCCTTTCCGGACGGACTTCGCGAGGGACTTGATAGTTGGCGCCACCGACACGGCGTGAGCGGACTTCCATGGCCGGAGCGGTATTCTTGAGAGCGGTCTCGAAGAGCTCGAGAGGATTCTCGACTTTGGCCTTCTCCTTGATCTGCTTCATGCAATCATCAACGATGCTGCGGGCGACATTCTTCTTGCCCGACTCCATGATGTAATTGATGAATTTGCCCAGCTTTACGGAAGCATAGGTAGCGTCAGGACGGATCTCATGTTTTATATTTACTTTGCGTCTCATGGTAGTTTGTTAGAAATTTCAAAATCCAAATGTCAAATTTCAAATCAAATCCAAAATCCAAATGTCAAAAAAATCAATAGAATTGATTTGGATTTTGAACTTTGGATTTGATTTGACATTTGAAATTTGGACTTTGGATTTATTCATCTCTTTATATTATTACTAATTCTTAGCAGCCTTCGGCTTCTTATTTCCGTACTGGCTTCGACCTTTTCTCCTGGCCTCGACGCCGGCACAGTCCAAGACTCCTCGGACTATGGAATAGCGCAGACCGACATCCTTGACGCGACCTCCTCGGAGCAAGACCACAGCGTGCTCCTGTAGATTGTGACCCATTCCTGGAACATAGGCTGTGACTTCGACGCCGTTAGTCAAACGTACGCGAGCGATCTTGCGGATAGCGGAGTTAGGCTTCTTTGGAGTCTTGGTCGTGACTTTCACACAAACCCCTCTCTTGAATGGAGCTGGGAAGAATACAGGTCGGTTCTTGATCGTATTGAAAGTACGAGTCAAAGCGATGGACTTCGACTTCCTCTTGAAACGAGAGCGATTCGACTTGATAAGCTGATTAATTGTAGGCATAGATATACCTTATTATGGCTTTATTACACACTTTTATTAAACTCCTTACAGAGGTCAGACCTCTGTAGCTTGGTAGAACTGAACTTCACCGCTTTTGGCTTGAGATATGCCTTGGCGATTACTCAGTTATTACCCGAACTGACCTGTTCCCTAGAAGAGGGACACGTTGCCGATCCCAGTATTGCCCTGTATGGCGCGGGCGGACAGATCGCCGCTCACATTAGTGATGTTTACTGTGCGCACATCCAGCAGGCTGAGATCGCCGCTGACGCTATTCACCG
>CAIKAN010000041.1 GCA_903825415.1 uncultured bacterium | reverse complement strand
TTCATATCTTTTATATTGAAGATATTGCCGCCTCTGACCATGATCTTCCCTTTTGGCTGTCGCCTCTCTCTTGGAATATCGATCTTCATCTCGCCGCGCAAATATGCCAAAGTCAGAGAATTTGAATCATTCTTTTTGGCTGTTAAGAGATCGTCCACATAGCCAGAGACGACCACATTTCCGCCATGAATTCCTGCGCCACGACCAAAGTCCACGATGAAATCGGAAGCATACATAGTATCTTCATCGTGCTCGACTACGATAATAGTATTTCCTATATCTCTCAAATGAATGAGAGTCTTGATCAGCTTGTCATTATCTCTTTGATGCAAACCGATAGTAGGTTCGTCCAAAACATAAAGGGCTCCCACAAGACCTGAACCCAATTGAGAAGCCAGGCGAATTCGTTGGGCCTCGCCACCAGAAAGAGTACTGGCACGACGGTTAAGGGTTAAATATTCGATACCGACGTTGATCATAAAGGAAAGACGAGCTTCTATCTCCTTCAAAACAACCTTGGCTATCTCTCTTTCTGTCTCAGTAATTTCAATTTCTTTAAAGTATTTAGATGCTTCAGAGATAGACATATTGGTTATGTCCACGATATTCTTGGCGCCTATCTTCACGAAAAGAGCCTCATCGCGCAGACGAGCTCCATTACATTTCTTGCAAACTGCATCGGAGAAGATCGATTCAGTTCCTAAGCCATTACAATCTGAACAGGCGCCATAAGGAGAATTGAAGGAGAAAAGGCGTGGTTCGATCTCAGAATAGGAAAAACCGTCGTAAGGACAAGTGAATTTCACTGACATAAGGACTTCATTGTCATTATGTATAGCTGGTTGAACCGCTCTCTCATTCTCAATGGCCGTAGGATTCACATCTTTGGAATCACTGACAACAGCGCTCGGATATGCCACCTTGATCATGCCACCAGCCTCTTCGATAGCTTTTTCAAGCGCTTCGGATAATCGCTCTTTGGCATTATCAGCCTGCTTTTTGTCCTTGAATTCGCTGATGAAAATCTCATCTACCAGAACGTCGATATCATGCTTCTTATTTTTGTCTATTATTATCTGATCCCTCAAACGGAATGTTTTACCATCAATACGAACGCGGTCATATCCTCTCCCGAGAAGATCGTAAAGCATTTGATAATACTCTCCTTTCCTACCCACAACAGTCGGAGCATAGATAGCGATCTTAGCCGCGCTGATATCAACGCCGAAGACTTTCTTGGCGCGAGTGCTTTTCTCATTCAAGGTCTTGAGGATAGTGGTCATGATCTCTTCCTTGGAGATACGATGGATGAGACGGCCGCAAACCATACAATGAGGCTTGCCTACACGAGCAAAAAGAACGCGCAAATAGTCATAGATCTCGGTGATAGTGGCGACAGTCGATCGTGGATTGTTTGAGCGAGATTTCTGATCGATGGAAATGGCGGGAGAGAGGCCGATAATCTCATCGACATCAGGCTTGGACATTTTGTGCAAGAATTGGCGTGCGTAAGCGGAAAGGGATTCCACATACCTCCTCTGTCCTTCGGCGAAAATTGTATCAAAAGCGAATGACGATTTGCCTGAACCAGAAAGGCCAGTGACGGCGATCATGGTGTTGCGCGGCATCTCCACAGTAACATTCTTGAGATTGTGGGTGCGCGCGCCTTTCACAATGATCTTCTCTTCGCCATGGCGCGATGTGCGCTCTTTGTTATGAGGATTTGAATGGGAGGTCGCTGACATAGAGCGCAAATACTAGCATGAAATTTGATGATTTGCAACCGGAGGTCCTTGAATTCTAGCCTGAAGCACAACACCTCCGAGGTAGAATAGCCGGTATACCATTACTAGCTAATCACCAACGGAGATGTTGTACAAACAGTTTACCCGAGACACTCGGGTTGAGC
>CAIKAN010000040.1 GCA_903825415.1 uncultured bacterium | reverse complement strand
GGCATCGCAACCAACTGCGCCGACAGCCACCGAAGAAGCCGCTAGGACTTGAGCAAGCCTTTTTAGTCTTTTCATAAAAGGGGCGCTATCAGCCTTCTCATTCGAAGCTGGTTCAGGCTCGCACGGCTGATTGATATTTTCGAATCCCATTGATCAAGTATACTTCAACTCCCCCCGTATCTCCATCCACATCTTGCCTATATGATTGAGCCCTTTGCCATCCTCGCCTATATCCCAGAATCCATCGCCAGGCGGATACGTTACCACTTTCTTCACGATAAGCATGCTGCCCGTATCCTTCAAGGCTTTACGGACCTCTTCATGCTGCAGAGCTTTTAATTTCATGAGCTTCTTCATGACGCTGACTTTGTAAGCCTCATCCTTGAATTGGGGAATCTGCAGATGTTTGTATTTCGTAGAAACTTCCCAAGCCTTCACCGGGCTTCGGGTAGAGATGATCTCTTGAATGATCTTCTGGTCAGAATACCTCTGGCATTGATAAGCATGCTCGACGGTCGGATAGACTATGCCGTCCAATTCGATGGCGTGGGAAGTATAGGGAGAGAAGTAAATGTAGAATATCTCTAATGGGAGAGTCTTGGCCATAGGCATATTATAGCTTTCAGAATCGATACGGCAAATAACACATACAACTAATTAAACATCATCTTCTCCAATGCATCCATGCAAGCCTGCAAAGAATAGTGCTTGCTAGTGCCGCTCAAATGGCCGCCATTTTGGATCACTATGAGCTCGCCTCCCAATTCTCTGGAAAGCTTGTGAGCATGGGCTAATGGCACCAGACGATCGTTATCGCCATGAATGATCGCAACTTTCCCGACCTTCTCCTTGATGATATCGAATCTGAATAATGCTTCCAGAAAGCCTTCTATCTTCGGCTCACCGACCGGCTCGCACGGGCCAGAAACTAGAACCGCCCCAGCGATATTTCTTTTCGGCTTGTCCGATTCCAGATATCTCAGTATGGTCGTTGCCCCCAAGCTATGGCCGACAAGATATATCTCATCATTTTGACCCGCAGTGATGTGGCTATCCAATTCAGCGACCCATTCATGGAGAATGGGCGAACCGGGATCCGGCATAGCAAGAGCGGAGCCGTATATCCCCCTTCTCTGAAGCTCATCGAGAAGCCATGGCAACCAACCGCTATCGGGCTTGGAATCGAAGCCGTGGATGATGAAGACTTTTTTCATGGAGCAATTATAGCATCTGGGCTCTAGCTATCCGAAGTTTACTCGCCGACCTTGATCACTGGAGTGATAATTGCAGATACCCATACCGAAATATTCATCTAGCATTCCCCTGTTCTTATTACCGGTAAAAGGTAAAAAGGATACAAAAAAGGCGGACGATGGATCGTCCGCCCCATAGATCGCTCCCTGCTCAGAATTTGACCGTGATCCCCGCGCCCCAGATGGCTTCGAACTTCCTGCCTCCATAAGCCGTAGTCAATGGAGCGATGACCCGAAAGTACGGAAATTCCAGCACTGAATTCTTTCCTGACTTCCAGTGAACGCTGGTATCGAGATCGCCCATGAGCATGGCTTTGTTCGAGAGAATGCCAGGATCATAGAGCAGATAGCCCTTGCCTTCTAATCTGGCGATCTCGCTCAACTTCAACGAATAATAGCTGCCAAGCCTAGGAAATGTATCGCCGATCACCGAGCCATCAAAGATGAAATACGTCTCGATGTGGACGAAAGGCGAGATTGCGAAAGACCTCAGAGGATGAAAATCTTTTGAAGCCTCGAAGATCACTGTCCCCCAATCGGAGCCCTCGAATCTATCCGCGTGGTACAGATCGTCATATCCGACCCCCAGCGAGACATGATAGCTGCCCACAGTCTTGGCCCAACCGGCCGTAAGGTAGAGCTCGGTGCCATAATCCTTGCCGGTATCGGCTAGATCGCATGGCACTGATCCCCAGACATCAGCCCAGAGTCCGTTACTGAAGCTCAAACACAGATCGGTCTGGATGACAGGCTTGTCATGCAGAGGATTGCCGTTCCCGTAAACATATTGCGAACGCATGACCGAAGTCAGAGCGACATCCTGTCCAGAAGCGGCCGACACAAAGATCAAAAGAACTGAGTAAAATATCGATCGAAGCATAATGCTCCTTTCTTTGTTTATAATGATTGTTTATTCTGCTTATGTATTACCTGACAGCTATATCGATGTCAACTTTTGTCCGACATCTGTTGACAATGACCTGACAACAAGATAGGATGGATCCATGTCATCACAAGACGCTCTGAAAAAGATCGGCCTCAATGAGAATGAGATCAAGATCTATCTAGCCTTGCTCAAGAACGGCCGGACCACGCCTGCCGCCCTTTCTCGCCTCACCAAGATCAATCGCGCCACAGTCTACAATATCGGCAAGAGCCTGCTCAATCGCGGCATCATCGCCGACGATCTCGGAGGCTCCACTCTATACTTCACTCCCCTGCCCGTGGAGAGCTTGAATCAGATCATTGAGAAACCGAAGCGCGAGCTAGAAGACAAGAGCAAGCTCGTCAAAAAGGCTATCGAAGAGCTTCGCCTTATCACGGCGGAAAAGGAATATCCCGTGCCCAAGATACGATTCGTGGAGGAGTATCAGATGGAAGCCTTCCTCTATGACAATTTCCCCAAATGGCAGAACGAGCTTATGAAGACCGATGCCACATGGTGGGGCTTCCAAGACCATAGCCTTGTGGAGAATTTCGAGGAATGGATCATGTGGACTTGGCACACCAAGGAATATCAGGATCCTCGTGTCAAAGCTCATTTGATCAGCAATGCCTCGGAGATAGAGCAGAAGATGGGCAAGAAGCTTTCGCGCGCCAAGAGAGATATACGTTTCTTGAGCGGCATGAATTTCACTTCGAGCGTCTGGGTCGCCGGAGATTATCTAGTCATGGCCTTTACCAGAAAGCATCCTTTCTATCTCGTGGAGATACATGATGCCACTCTCGCTCACAATATGAGAGAAGTTTTCAAGAAGCTTTGGTCTCTCACCGAGCCGGCAAAATGAAGAGCGGAGCTTCATCATTCTGAGCATTAATATTATTTGATATTTGGCCAAATTATAGCCATTTTCACTCCACTTGCATGAAGTGGAAAACCCCATTGCAATCCATCAATATATTTTGTATTATCACGACTAGAATATATCGCTCTCTAAAAAACCCTTATGACTGGAGCTCTTTGGACAAGTTCCTTGCCTAAAAAGCTCCAGTCATAAAGCCTTCATAAGCGGAGTGGCTGGCTACAGACGGTTAAACATCAACAACGGGCGATTTCCAGATTCTGGAGTCACCTAGAGAAAGGACGGTAAGAAAGGCATGAAAAGAATCATCGTCGTCGGCGCCATGATGGCGCTGATGATTACGGTTGCGGTTTGCGTGTTCGATCGAGGTCCCACGACCTTCAGTGACACCGGCCAAATCCAGATTGGGCAGAATACGGTCACCATCGACCAGGCGACCCAGACCAGTGATGCGTTCACCTCAGACGCTACGGCGAACGGCACGTTCCTCAGTATCATCGCCATCGGCTCTCAGACCAGGGCCAACAGCGAGACCATTGCCGTCATCAACACGACGGCGAGTGAACAAGCGGCCATCACCACGGCCACGGCGAATGCTCCAAATTACACGACTTCGGAGGCGACCACCATCGGCGAACCCAAAGTGGCAACCGGTGACCGACGCGAAGCGGTGATGTATTCGACTCAGATCACGCACGCCCTCAGGACAGCAATGGTCAGCACGACCACCGTAAACTACGCCGCCAGAGCCACAACTTTCCCCGCTGCGATCGGCGTCGCACCCCCAGGCCTGGGTCAAAGCTGGTCCGGTCCAATCTTCGCCAACCCAGTGGGCCTCGCTACGGCCACGGGTTGATGACGGTGTGACCCTTGAGGTCACGCATCCTTGAACGCCTTGCGTTCAAGGATTTTTTTATACATAAATGATCATATATCCCATGATCATTACTGGAATTTGTCCGACAACTTCATAACATCTCCCTCACATGGGCCACCAATTCCTGCAAAGTTGAAAACTGAGGCACATTATATTTATCGCAGACTATATCGACATTCCCCTTCCGCCAAAAGCCTTCTGGACAGACTACCAAGAGCTTGCCGCTCTGCGCATACAAGCCCATTTCCAGTAGAGATATAGGCGACTTTGAATGCGGATCGAAATACATGAGGATGCGATCGCTCTTCGCTAGAGCATCGAGCTCCCATTCGACCTGCCTCTTAAATTCTGGTTCATCCTTGCTCTGCTTCCAATCATTATGCCAATGCTCGCGCCGCGGATTGAGCAAGATGACAGGCTCATCTGCCAAGGCCTCCACGACCCGATGCTGCCAATCCTCGGCCGTGTCCATCTCTATGCTCCCCGCCAAGAATATCTTGACCTTATTCGTTTCAGGGATGGTTTCGGGTGATTTGATCTCGGGCATATTATTAAAAACTTATGGGAATATAATATCATATAAATATCAAAGGCCATGCGGATAGAACGCATGGCCTTCACAAAAATGAAACTTATAGCTGGTTCTCAGAACTTGTAGCTGAACCCCGCGTATACGACGGCTGTAAGCCTCCGACTGTCGTTCATGTTGATGGGGGCGAAATAGTTGACCTGCGGACAAACCAGCGACAGGTGCTTACTCAACCTCCAATCAAGTTCCGCACCGCCTCGCAGCAGAACGCCGCTATCGAGGCCTAGGCACCCAGTGTCGTACGAGACGATGAAGAAAGTTCTGGGGTTCAGGAGACCGTTAAACAAGGATGTGTCCTTACTGACCCCGACGCTCAAGAGATTTCCTGTAGGTTTCCCATATGAGCTCCCCGGCATGGCGATGTAATTTTCGTACGCCACCATGAAAGTGGCCCATTTGGTATCCTTGAACAGCTTGATGTGGCTGTAAAGGAGATCGTCGGCACCAAGCGAGAAGACTCCCGGCTCGTCGAAGTAAGCTGTACCGATGTCGAGCGATAGTTCGGAGATCGGTCCCGTAAGACCGAGCTTCGAAAGCTTTCCAGCCCAACCGACACTGTAATCAACCTCGCTGCCGAAGTTGTCGTTCCAATTTCCGTTGAGTGGAGAAGAGTTCCACAGATCAACGTAGAGGCCACAGGCCCAGGACGCTTTGAGATCCGACTGGATGACGGGCTTATTATAGAGTTCCACCCCGAGGCAGAACGCCACGTATTTGTCGGCGACAACCGACCAGAATGTAACTGTTTCCGGCAGCCAAGCCGAGTTAGTTTCATCGGCCCGAATGGCGGACGATAACCACAAAGTGACCAAACCGATAATACTGACAATGAACTTTTTCATGTGATCTTTCCCTCTCTACTGATTGTTTTACCGCATTTTCTAAACCGATTGCCATCATAGCACATATCTTATGCTTTTGTCAATTAAGAACAGGTATATCTCAACTTAGGAGACTTTTTTAAGTCTTGTTGAAATATCTCACTTCATCGAATATATCTCCCCGTATTTCTCTTCGAGATAATTATTGAAGAATCTGCTATTCAAATATTCCCCCGTGGCTCTTTTTATCAGATCTCTGGCAGTAAAAGTCTTGCCGTGCATATGGATATTCTCTCGAAGCCAGACATTTATTTCCTTGAATTTACCAACAGCGATCTCCCCTGCCAGATTCGGTATCTTCTTTTTCATAGTCGCATAAAGCTGAGCAGCGTAGAGATTTCCTAGACTATAAGTCGGAAAATATCCGATAAGCCCTGCCGACCAGTGGACATCCTGAAGGATCCCTTCTTTATCATTTGGCACTTCAATGCCCAGATACTCCTTGACCTTGGCGCGCCAGATCTGTGGCAGATCGGCGAGATCAATGGTTCCCTCGATCATCTCTTTCTCGATCTCAAAGCGGATGATGATATGAAGATTGTAAGTAACCTCGTCGGCTTGGGTGCGGATCAAAGAGGGTTCGACTTTGTTGATGATCTTGTAGAACTCATCGAGAGGGGTCTTAGAAAAAGGCTCAGGAAATTCTTTGCAAAGAATAGGATACAGATATCTCCAAAATGGCTTGCTCCGACCAATATTGTTCTCCCAAAGGCGTGACTGCGATTCGTGAATGCCCAGAGAAACGGATTCGGAGAGGGGCGTGCCGAAATGCTCGATAGGCAAACCCTGCTCATAGAGAGCATGACCAGTCTCATGAATGGTCGAACCCAGAGAGTAGATGATATCGTTATCATCATATCGTGTGGTGATGCGCACGTCTCCAGGATGGAAATTGGTCGTGAATGGATGCGTGCTCTGATCGAGCCGGCCTGCTTCAAAGTCAAAGCCGATAGCCTTGGATAGCATCTCATTGAAGGCGATCTGCTTGTCCAGCGGGAACTTGCCCTTGAGCTTTGAAGGATCGAGCCCTTCCTTTGAGGCGCGTATCTTTTTTAGGAATGGCACAAGGAAATCCTTGAGGTCATTCAAGACCTCCGAAGCTTCCCTCGAAGTCAGATCGGGTTCATAGGCGTCGAGCAAAGCGTCATATGGGGAATCAGAGAAGCCTACCAGCTCGGCTTCTTTCTTTTTGAGATCGACTATCTTCTTTAGCCAAGGCAGGAAGAGCTTGAAATCATTCTTCTCTCTGGCTTCAGCCCAGACATCCTGCGCCATAGAAGCGGTCTCGGCCAGCTTGCGCACGAAATCCTCCGGTAATTTCCTCTCACGATCGAATGTGCGCCAGGTTTCGGTGACGATCACGGCATCTTTCCCTTTCAACTTCTTCTCGTCCAATTGTTTCTTCAGACCGCTCAATAACCCATCCTGATCCAGAGCAATCATCTTGTTATGGATAATGCCGCTCAAATGAGCGATAGCGACCGAGCGTGGATCAGAGCCTTTTTTGGGCATATAGACTTCCCTGTCCCAATTCAAAAGATTGAGGATAGAGACGAGGTGGGAGATCTCCACCAGTCTTTCCTTGAGGTGATCGATGGGCTTTTTCTTCATGAGGATATAAGATTAGATCATGATTACAGCTTCTCTATCTTCTTCATATATTCATCTCTGGAAATTCCAAGCGTTCTCAAATTATTCAAAATGATGAATTGGGGCAACTCTTTCACTCGCGGTATTATGATCGGTCTTAAGATCCCAGATTTGAGATATTTTCGATGATCGCCTTCTTCGGAAATGAATTCACAACCAGCTGATATGAGGAACTTCTCGAACTTCTTCCAATGAATGCGTTTCAGTTTCATTTAAGCCATCATGGGAACCTGTAAATCAACGGATTTTACGCGAGGAGGGATCCATTCATGTTTGCTTTTCGAAACAAAGACTTTCTTCCAGCCAAGCTCGGTCAAGACATCGTCGACGACATCCCTATCGGAAATATCCTTAATGAAGATGCGCGCTAATTCTTGAAAGCGCTTCTTGGCATGAGCTTCCGAATCGCCGACCGTAGAAATATCAAGCGTGGGAGAATAAGCGATCACCTGTTTGCGATCTTTGATGAAATTAACAGTCAGTTTTAATGAGGGAATAGTGAGCATGCGTGTAGCGTATCATACAAGTTAAACGGGCTCAAACCCTCCCCCTTTCTTAGAAATGCTGCTTCTCGTCCTTCACGATAATGAGGAAGAAAGCCGGCACGATATAGAGAGTCAGGAATGAAGACAGAGTCAGGCCGAATATGACCGCCCCTCCGAGAGAGCGCCACAATTCATTGGAGAGTGTGACAGGAAGGATGCCGATGATGGTGCAGATGGAAGTGATGAAGATCGCTTCGAGCCTGGACTTCCCTGCATCAGCGATAGCATCTTCGAATTTGATGCCGCTCTTGATATTGAGATTGATCTTGTCCACGAGGATGATGGCATTCTTCACCACGATACCGAAGAGCGCCAAGATGCCGATAAGCCCTGGAAATGAAAGAGGGACATCGAAGAGCGCCATGCCGATGAAGACACCAGTCAGAGCGAGCGGGATCGGGACTAGGACGATCAGAGCTTTGCGGAAAGAATTGAATTGGATGATCAGAGTAGCGACAATGAGGATGAGGGCGATCAACATGGCGCGCAAAACAGAAGCCACGGACTCGGCATTCTGCTCATTCTCGCCTCCGTAAGTGATGGAATAGCCGGCGGGCATAGAGTAGGCAGCGAGCTTCTTTTGGAAAGCGGCAAGAACTGCCTGACCATTGGTAGATGAATCCGTACCAGAAGAGAGGATGATGGTGCGCTTCTGGTCGATGCGCGTGATAACATCTACCGCCGGCTTGAGCTGCACATTCGCCACATCTTTCAGGAATACAGGCTGACCCAGCGCGTTCAAGATCTGCAGATTCTGGATGGAAGCCAGATCAGGCAAGGCATTCTGATCGAAAGTCGTGACCAGCTGGATCTCTTTGTCCCCATTCACTATCTTCACCAATTCGATGCCAGAGATAGCCGTGCGCAGAGTCGAACCGACGATCGCGGCATTGAGATTATTCTGTTCCATGGCTGCAGGGTCCAATTCAAAGGTATATTCAGGGACTGATTCCTTCTGCGAGACATCTATATTGACCACTCCAGGTATAGAGGCGAGCGTCGGCCGCAGATCATTCACGACCTTGCGTAGAGTATCGAGATCGTCTCCTGCTATATGAGCCTCGAAGGCCGCTCCGGAAGGAGGGCCCCCTGCTAGAGTCGAGACCTTGATCTCAACGCCAGTAGTCGAAGCCAGATCGGCGCGAAGCTTATCAGCAAAATCGTATGATTTCATAGAACGGACTCCGGCATCTTTTAGGATTATAGAGACGGAAGCTAGATTGGAAGCCGAGCCAGCGCCTGTGCCAAAGGCTCCTGAATTAGGACTCGATTTACCGATCACGGTAGAGAAATTAGCGACATCTTTATATCCGAGAAGCTGAGACTCGACTTTCTGCACTCTAGCGCTAGTCTCTGTGAGATTGGTACCCACCGGAGCGCGCATATCTATGTAGACATAGTCGCTGTCTTGAGCCGGGAAAAATACGCTCTTCACAAAACCCAATGGGACCAGAGCTACAGAAGCGATGAAAAGAACTACGACTCCGCCCAAGACCCAGCGCCTATTCTTCTTGTTCAAGATATATTTGCGAAAAGAGCTCTCATAAAGAGGCAAGAAACGATGGAAGTCTACTATGCCATGGATCAACTTGCCACTAAAATTCTCATGTTCACGGCTTCCTTGGATGCGCAACTTCTCTTTGATGAGATCGTCGCTCTCCCATTCCTTCTCCATCAAGTCTTTGTTATCTAACAAAGATTGTCTGCCCCCCTTCTCATACCAACGTATGAGATATATCTCGATCATGATCAAGATCGCTCCAGTGATGATAGCCGTCAGCCCTCCGGTATAGAATAAGATCGCCGCGATGACGATGAGCACGGCTTCGATGATGAAGAAGAATCTCTTGGTCAATCTGATACGCTCTAGCACGGCCGCCAATGGATGGTTGATCATCAAAGCGATCAAGAGAGATGCGACCAAGGTGATGGATACGGTTATCGGAATAGACTTCAAATATTGCCCGATGATCCCAGTAGCGAAGAGCAGAGGCAAGAATGCCCAGACAGTCGCCAGAGTAGTCGTCGTCAGAACCCATTTGAAATCATGGAGCACCAAGAGCACGGCTTCTTCCGGAGTGAATTTACCAGTATTCAAATACTGCTTCGTGGCTGAAACGACAACGATAGCGTCATCGACTAGAAGGCCCAAGGCGAGGATCAAGGAGAAGAGCGAGAGAAAGTTCAAGGAGATGCCGAGCATGGATAGACAGCCGAAGGTCACAAAGAATACCAGCGGTATAGCCATTCCTGCCACAAAGGCTTCCTTGAGACCAACGATCAAGAAAAGTATGATTGCCACCAACAGGACGGTGAGCAAGAAATCGTCGGAGAGCTGAACGAAGTCACGGCGTACGACTTTGGCGAGATCCTCTCCTACCACGCTATAGCTTATTCCTGGAGGCATAGCCTTGATCATCTTGTCTACTGTAGCCTTAGCGGTATCGACTGTATCGAGAACTGAAGCTCCCTGTCTCTTGACTAGAGACAAAGTCACAGCATTAGCAGGCGTGCTCCCCGTAATAGAAAGCCTGGAATAGGCTGTCTTCTTCACAGCCTTTTCAGTGACATTGGCGATATCTTTCATGAGGACTATGCTGCCTGAAGAAGTATGCGAAACTGGGACATTCGAGATCTCCTCTGCCGTATCCAGAGCCTGATCAGAGCGTATGGGTACTACGAAAGTCCCAGCCTCGAAGTTCCCACCCGGAATGGCGCTATTAGCAGCAACGATGGCATTGTTGGCCTGAGAAATTCCTATACCATAAAAGAGCATCCTATCTGGTCTATAGGCCACCTCGAATTCCTTCACATCCCCTCCGGAAATATCTACAGAGCGCACTCCAGCGATCTTCTCAAGCTCGGTCTGTATATCTTCGGCATCTTTGCGCAGAGTAAAGGCGTCATAAGGCCCGGTCAAAGAGATGGACCAAACGGGCATATCGTCCAGAGAAACCTCCATGACTACAGGATCTTTGGCGTCCGTGGAAATATTCGGCTTGGCAGTATCGACAGCATTTCGGAGCAATTGGATCGAGCTCTCGATATCGGCGCTTGCCAAGAATTGTACCGAGATAGCGGATACCGAATTGTATGAATTGGAAGTTATCTTATCGAGGCCTTTCAAGCCGGAAAGCTGGGTCTCGATAGGCTTGGTCACGAACTGCTCGACATCAGATGGAGAGGCTCCGGGATAGACGGTGCTGACGATAGCGATCGGAATCTTGACTTCGGGACTAGATTCTCGCGGCAGACGGAAGAAGGAATACAAGCCCCAAGCCGTGATCATGATAATGATCAGCATGACCACACGAAAATTGCTCACAAAGTAATTTAGCCAGGTATGGCGCAATTCCTCGCGAAATGTCAGCCGTTCGAGATATTTGCTGTCAGAACTCTGGTTTTTTTCAGGATTTTCCATTTAATATTATTGATCTTAGAGTGTATTCGAGATGACATTTACTCGAATTTTCAATTTACAAATTCCAATTTACAATCAATTTTCAATTTTGAAATTTTCACTCTATCGTTTGTCGTTGCTATTGCCTAACCCCAACTTCTTTATTATTTTGAACCAAACATATATCTTTTTTTGTAAATTTATTACTTGAAAATTGATTGTAAATTGGAATTTGTAAATTGAAAATTCATGTACTCACAACCCCGAACGAACCCCACACTCACTCATATATATAATCACTGTACTCTAACTTCCTGTCCTTCCTCTAATTCATAGACCGGCGAAACGATGCTCATATCATCCGTAAGCCCTCCGGTCACTTCGATGAAATCTCCCTGGATCCGGCCGAGAGTTACATCATTCCTTTTGATCTTTGAAGCCTCATCGACAGTGAGGACATAAGCCGCACCTGGGATGATCTTCACATCTTGAATAGGCAGCTTATAAACAGCAGACGAGGTCATGGCGCTATCCTTGGCCATGATGGAGATAGCTGCATTCTGACCTATGATCAGATTAGAATATGCAGAATCAGTGACATCTATATCGACTTCGGCTTTTCTAGTCACCGAATCGACGCCTGGGGCGATGTTTGAAACTACTCCTTTGATGAACTTGGTCGTGCTGGCATTCGTCGTTGCTCCTTGTGCTTGGATCGTCACAGTCGCGTCGACCTTGACTCTAGACAAGTCTTCACCGCTCACATATGACTTGATCTCGAGAGCGCTATCATTGCCTATGACGGTCGCCAAGAGACTGCCAGGCAGAGCCAATTCCCCTTCACGCAAAGGCAAAGCCGAGACCTTTCCATTTATCGGAGAGCGGATGATAGTCTTGGCCAATTGGGCCTGGAGATTCTCTACGCTCGCTCGAGCCGCTGCGATGCTAGCGCTAGCGGTGCCGCCCTGCGAAGAACTGGCAGTATTCATAGCCATCTCTGCCGCTGTCAAAGCCTGTTCTGCACCTGATACAGAAGAACGAGCCCCAGAGACGACCCCTTTCCATGAATTAAGAGAGACTGAGAATGCGGGTAAGGCGGAATTAGATAAGTTGTTCAGAACCTTGGACATATCAGTGAGCAGGCGATCTGCTGAAGCCATGTTCTTCTCCGCGATCCTGATCACCGCTTCAACGGATGCGGTTGAGCTGCCGTTCACCAGAGAATCATTCGCAGCTTTCCATTTGAGCAAGCCATCTTTCAGATCCTGATCTATTTGAGTGATCTCCGTATTCAAAAGAGTGTCCATCGAATAGGAAATGAGGCGACCACCATTGCCATCATTGTTGTAGAGGATCGTTTCAGCCTGCGAAACCACGGCATCATAAGTCTTGATATATGAATCGCGCAGCTTATCAATAGCCGATTGTTTGGCAGAATCGAGTGAGACTGCTCCCGTCTGGAATTGCCCTTGTGCCAAAGAGAGAGCGGCCTCTGTCTGCGCCAGTTGCGCGCGAATATCGTTATTGGATAGCTCTATGAGGACTTGGCCGACCGAGACATTCTGACCTATCGAGACATCGATCGAGGATATAGGCGCGGATGTCTGGCTTTTCAAATCTGCTTGTGAGTGGCTCTGAACCACCCCATACGCAGAGGCGAAGGCGCTCCCTTCGCGGAAAGCAGCAACATTGACCAGAGAGACTTGTTTGATGCCAGATATATTAACAACTGCAGCCTTTTGCGTCGCTGCCCTGCCGGCGATAACGGCTACAATGACCACAAAGGCGACTAAAACCGAGGAAACGACCGCATGCTGGCGTAATTTTGTGAATATGGACATGATTTTGATACTACAGAAAAAACGGCGAGGTTGCAATATGGTATTGGATTGGGCCATATTTTGTGAGATATCAAAAACCATAAGCAAATACATCGTTTGACATTGCTACTGTTATAACGTATAATCACGTGAGCGCAGTTAGATTCCGGCTTTGCTGCCGCGAATCCCTTAAATAAAAGATTTTAACCGCCCGTAAGGGCTAAAAAGAAAGGAGGCTCTAGTGAGCTTCAAGATTCAACGAAAGACAATTGCTGGCATGGAGGTGGACTTCGTTTCGCCTTCAACCCCAGCTTCTCCCATTCCACTCTTGTTCATTCATGGAATGTGGGGAAACTCGAGTCAGTTCTATGAGTGGATCGAATTTTGCCACAACTCTGGGATCATTGCCTATGCAGTGAACTTGCCAGTAAAGGCAGGCGCTTCAATCCATGACTACGCCAAGGCAGTCGAGAGTGTAATCGCTGTCATCGGGCCAGTCATCCTCGTCGGCCACTCCATGGGCGGACTGGTCGCCCAGATAGTAGCCTCAAGAAACACGGCCGTCCAAAAGGCGATCTTCATCGCTAGCGCACCAGCCAAAGGAACAAAAGGAAAGTTCCTCCTAAACCCCTTCTTTTGGTTCCATCCAACGTACCTGTGGGCCATGCTCACAGGAAAACTGTTCAAACTTGAGCGCTCCCACGCACTCAGGTATGTCTTGAATGGTTTGGACCGGGAAGTCGCTGCGCAAACGTTTGATAGTGGCGGTATGGAATCGGGGCGAGTGCTCCGCGAGATCGCTATCGGGGTGAAGGTTGGGCGCATCACCTGCCCCACCCTTGTTATCGGATGCGAGAAAGATAGAATTCTTCCACCGAGTTTACAAGACAACATCGCTATTCTGTACCAATCAGATATGATCCTTGCTGATACAGGTCACACTGTGCAGTTGGAGGATTATAATGAAAAAGTCATTGGGGCGATCATTCGCTGGGCAAGAAGGTAATAGCCCAAACCAACCAATTCACTCTTTCACGAACCCGCCGAGGCAGCTTGGCGGTGTTTTTATTCTACGATCAAGCAGGATCTCTTTAAGTCAGAAGTCAGATCAAATCAAATGAGCAACGCACCAGACAATTAACATTTCTTTGCTATAATTGAATCACCTAATATTATCCGATAACCATCTCATATGAATGAATTTCCAGCCAAGGCCATTGAAGCGGCTACAGAAGCTTACGATTTCGAGACACTGTTCGCGCACAGAGAAAAGATCGATTTCTACGGCGATGAGCTTGAATTGGTAGATATCCATCCTGAACATGATACTTCCAATATCCCCGTGATCATCGCTCCAGGATGGAGCGAGACAATGGATACATTCAAGGATTCTATAAAGACATTGGTAGACGGCGGTCGCAGAGTCATCTCATTCAATCATCCACGCCATGGAAAGGAAGCAGAAGACATGCTCCCTAATGGCGATAGCGATATCATGGAAGCTTACAAACAAGACGCAGAGATTCGCAAAGCTCTAGCTATCATCGAAATACTCAACGAGAGGATACCGGGCAAGGCCGATGTGATAGCGCATTCGGAAGGAGGAATAAACACGGCGATTGCGGCCACATTCCAAGCAGAGAAATTCAATAATATCGTCTTCGCCAATGCCGCAGGCTTGATGGGGCCAGATAATTTTCCATCTCTAGTCAAGAGATTCGGATTGAGCGTTGCAAAGGACACCCTAGGTTCGATCGGTAATAATGATCCCGAACGAAAAACTCGAGGTGGCCGAAGCCTCAAAGAGACAATCAAATATATAAGGACTAATTTCTTGAGGGCTACGGAAGAATCTGGAGCGATCTCTGCAAGCGAAGTAGATGGAGTACTAAAATATCTCGCGGAGGTCGGCATCGGCGTTATCGTAGTCTGCGGCGAAAATGACCCCGTGTTCCCTATCGATCGTGTAAAGGAGACTCTGAAGGATGTTCCTATAGACCATTTCATCGTCATGCCAGGCGGCCATACCGAGATCGTCACTGATCCAGAGGCTTATATGGGAAAAATTCTTGAAAAGCTCAATGAGATGGAGAAGGCAGCGAAAAGCTAAGACGGGGATCAATTCCTTGCCAGACTTCTTTCCTCTTAAAAATTGCTTGCATTACGAGCTATTCCACCAAGGCCGCCTCCACGCTCCTCCTCTCCATATCCACGGACTTTACCTTGAATTTGACCGCATCCCCGAGCGTGAATCTCCTCTTGCTCTTCTCTCCTACGATAGAATATGACTTTTCCTGAAAGATGAAATAATCCTCCCCTAGGTTAGCGATAGGGATGATGGCTTCGCATTTGGTAGCGCTATCTTCTACATAGACTCCCCATCGGGCGACACCTGAGATCGTGCCCTGGAAGATCTGACCGATCCTCTCGCTCATATATTCGATCTGCTTCAGCTTCTTGGATTCACGCTCGGCCTTGGCCGCATTGATCTCCCTATCTGTCGAACTCTCCGCTAATTTCTGCAATGCCGCGATATCGGTATCGGCAAATGGCTGATCCTTTAGATGCTTTTCGAGGATGCGCTGCACCAATAGATCAGGATATCTCCTGATTGGCGAAGTGAAATGAGTATAGAATTCAAAGGCCAAACCGAAATGCCCCACATTCTTGGTGGAATAGATCGCCTTCTGCATGGAACGTATGGTCGCCGTCCTGATCAATGACTCATGAGGCGTATCTTCTACCTGATCCAAAAGATGATTGATATCATGGGCCGTGACTTCCCCATTCTGGCCTCGCAGATCATAACCAAGAAGCTTCACAAAGCTCTGCAAATCCCTGATCCTATCTTTATCTGGCACATCGTGGATACGATAGATCGCTCCCGTATCTTTCTTGCCTTTCTTCTTTATCGAATCATAGATATATTTTGCCACCTCGCGATTGGCCAAAAGCATGAATTCCTCCACCAGCTTATGCGTATCCAAAGCCTTCTTGGGAATGATCTTTACAGGCTTGCCCTTCTCATCCAGCATTATCTTCACCTCATCGCTCGAGAATTCTATGGCGCCAGCGCTGGCATTCCTTTTCCGTAAGATCTTGGCCAGTCTATTAAGAGTTCTCAATTCTTCTGCATACTTATTCCCTTCAGCTCCATCTTGATCCTGAAGATTCGCCTTGCCATCGATCACCGTTTGAGCGCTCTCATAAGTATAGCGATGATCGGAATTGATAAGCGTCTTTCCGAACCACCTTGAATGGATACGAGCATTTTCGTCGACTGTGAAGATGGCCGAAAAAGTGAGCTTATCTTCATGAGGCTTCAAGCTGCAAACATCATTTGAAAGCACCTCAGGAAGCATGGGAATAGTTCGGTCAACTAGATAGATAGAACAGCCGCGCTTTATCGCTTCTCTATCTAGAGCCGTGCCAAGCCGCACGTAATGAGAAACGTCTGCAATATGCACACCTATCTCGTAGAGCGCGCCGCCCTTCATCGGCTGGACATTTTGAATCGTAGAATCGGCAGGCAATACCTTGAATGAGATGGCATCATCGAAATCTTTAGCATCGAAAGGATCTATAGTAAAGGTCAGAGTCCCTCTCACATCTCGGCGCTTGGAAATCTCTTCACCTGTAATCGCCTTGTTGATCCTGATGACATCAGCTTCCTTTTCGACAGCATGAGGGAATCCAATCTCAAAGCCCTGCTCCAAAACGATAGACTCCATCTCCACGTCATTCACGCCTTTTTGTCCCAAAATACGGACCACTTCTCCAGAAGGATTCACGGAAGGATTCAACCAAGGCTTCAATTTCACATAGACTTTGTCATTTTCTCTAAATTCGTGAGTCGTCGAGAAATCGCGAGTCGGCTCTTTTGAAATCACTATCGGCAGATACATCTTCCTGTCATCCGGCATGACCATGAATTTTCCACCCTCCACAAAGACTGTTCCTACGAAAAATTCGCGAGCCCGACTGATCACCCGTAAAACTTGTCCCACCTCGCTCATGACTCCGCGCACCATTTTTTTGGTCACGGACACTTCAACAGTATCTCCATTCAAAGCTGTATTCAGATCTCCCGGCTCCAAATAGATCGATTCTTTTTTCTTATCAGGCAGATCGATATAGCCGGCTCCCTTTTGAGTCGTCGAGATCACGCCGACCAAATTATAAGCCTTGTTATGAGACTTATTCTCCTCTCGATGAAATGATTTGCCACGATTTTTATCAATGCTCTTTCCACCTCTTCCATTTCTCCGACCCCCGGATCGCATTTTAGAATTCGCCTGCTGCCCGTTTTGTTGTCCGTGCTTTCCAGGCCTATTCGAAGGTTTATTCTGGCCTTGTTTATGCTGTTTATCTGACCTTTGATGAATTCTTGACATGCGCCTAGTATAGCAGGTTATGGAAAATATAAATCACCCTCCAAAATCCCCTTATTTCAAGCCATCTTACCAGAATTTGAATCGCAAAGTGTAAATATGCTTGACAAAACTTGTGGATATGCTATACTGTTCATATCAGGGTAAGAAGCACACACAACCCTCGTTTTAATATTTTTCCATCTCGGAAAATCTTCAATTAAGGAAGCAGTCAGAGCTTCCTTTTTCGTTTGCGATGAGCCTCC
>CAIKAN010000039.1 GCA_903825415.1 uncultured bacterium | reverse complement strand
TCTCCTTTCATCTGCTCCTCTCTCTGTTTGGCTACAGAGAGAATAGAGGATATGCCGAGGTGGGTCAATTTTGGACGCCGATTATGGCCTCAAGTGGGTCAATTTTGCACGCCGATTAACAATTGGCGAGTGAAGCCTCGGTTAAGGCGATAAGAGATCAATCTGAGGCAATGTTGCGGCCTTATATTACCGTAGCGCCATTCGTGCAACCCCAAAGTTTGATTTTATTTCTTCGAATTAGGAACACTGGCCGAACGGGAGCTAAAAATGTTCGCCTCGGCCTCGATAAAGATTTCTTTCAATTCGGTCAAAAGAGCCGGTCTGAAGTTAATCTTCGCACACTGAGCGCTTTTTCGGTGCCCATGGACTGCATGGCACCCGGGGCTGAGTTAATCTTCGCGCTTGCGCAGGGAGATCATATTTTGGGTGATGCTTCAACTCCTGCAGCATGTCCAGCCCAATTCTCTGTTACATCTATTTATGAGTTTTCTGGTAAGAGAGTTGAAGAGGTCAATCATGTCGATCTTCGGCCCTATATAGGCTCTTCAGAAGAAGGCAATCCCATTGTTAATGAACTAGAAAACATCCGAAAAGTTATGGAGAAAAAGTACTGAGCCTCGCGGCAAATACAGGGAACGCGAGATTTGCTAAAAAAAATATTAGGGAGAATATTTGGTTAATAATCATTTGCGCCCTATTCCGCAAGCCAAGCCTAAAGTCGTTTATTATCTCACTTTTATTCAGTCTATTCATCATCGTGCCTTATGCTTATTTTATCTTTGGAAGTTGGAAAGATGTTCTCATAGACATGACCCCTCTAATACTCTGGAATATTTGGTCCTTATCCATAAAACTACCTCACAAAAAGTATACATGGCGTGGGTTTATTATCTATCTCATGGGTTCTATTATAAGCGGAGGCATAGGCCTAGCATTAGATTTGCTGCTCCCGTAAAAACCTGACATTCAGGCGCAGACTGGCTAGCGCACTCGCTTGGGGTGCGAATGGTCGCCCGTTCAAATCGGGTCACTTTTATAGTTTCCCCTTAAATTCTAGGCATCTGAGAATCATGAACTCTACAAACTCGGCAATCACTGCCCTAGATAATAGCTACAATACAGCTACAGTGGAAAAAAACGAGTTTGCGCCAAATGCGGCAAATGGCTTAATATAAAGCTTGGGAGTGCATAGGGCTCTGGTGTCCCTCCCGGACTTCAAATCCGGTGTTGCCGGCCACAAACCGGCAGGGTGGGTTCGATTCCCACACGCTCCCGCCACTTTCATTTCAATGAGTTGCGGTGTCATGATGTTTTTCACGTCTTTGCCTCTGCATGCTCATTTTCACCGATTGTAACCTTTTTGTAACCGTCCCCATTTTCCATTCGCTCTACTGTTGCTATATGTAACTGTGAGACCTTGTCCGCTGCGCTCTTGAGGTCTGTCTCATTTACTATATTGTAGCGGTCAAATACTGATCTGGTTTTATGTCCGGATACCTTCATTGCGACTCTCTCAGAAATCCCGGCGCGAATCATATTTCGGACAGCCGTACGTCGGAGGTCGTGGAATATCTTTCCCTCGTTACCTGATGTCTTGCAGGCGGTTCCCCATGAACAGCGGAAATCTTTCTTAATCCGCCCACCATGTGGATTGAAAAAGACATAAGGACATGTCGGAAACTTCCCATCTCTTAGCATTTTCTGATTCAGAATGGTTTTAAAGAGTTCCCCTGACAGATAAATAATCCGGGGTTCATTGGTTTTTGTTGCGGCTGCTTCAAGGGTCAATTTCCCCTCTATCAGATCCACTTTCTTCCATTCCAAAGAAAGTATTTCCTCCTTCCTCATACCGGTATGGTATCCCATGACAAGAACAGGCTTCAGGTATTCCGGAAGTGCCTTTTTGAGCCTTAAATATTTGTCATGCTCAAAGTAGCCAGTCCTTGCGTTGCTCTCCTTGAGTTTCGGGATGTAAGGCACCAATGTAACCTTTGGCGGAGTCTGTCTCGCGCCCAGGGTAAAGGCTCGCTTGAAGGCGGAAAGTTCCCGGTTAATTGTTCCATTTTCCGCCTTATCACTCTGCCGTTTAAGAATATACTTCTGAATCTCTCCCGTAGTAATGTTGATAGCCTTAGCCCCGCTAAAATGCTTCTTCAAGTGCTTTACGCTGAGTTCCGCCCTATCAAGAGACTTCCTGGAGTTAATCTTATAGTCGTTTATAAGGTCTTCAGCAAGCTCATCAAAAAGAACGCGCTCTACCTTCAACCCTCTAAATTTGTGGTCAACTATAGACCCCTCACGACTCTTCAAGAGCTTCTTAGCGTCCGTCTCCTTTTCCGATCCGCTGCTCTCATAGAAGGGCTTCCCATCTCGGTAATACTTGATCCAGAATGTTTTACCGCGCTTGTAAATAGCACCCATGTTTATACCTCCTTTCCTTTCGTTTTAGCTGCCCATTACTTCTTTGGTACAACCCTCCTTTCCTTTTCAACTCCCTCCTCCTTCCTTTAATTATGTGTACCCTGATTCCCATTTTTCAAGAAGGATTATTCGGGTATTGAATTGTCCCACTGTCATGCTCTATATACTTGTTGCTGTCTACCCATGCGTCAAGGTCCCTGAGGTCAAGAAGCTTCCTTCTGCCATCTCGAACATAGGGGAGTTTGCCGGTTCTCACCATCTCAGCCACTGTCCACGCTGAACGGGAAAGGTAATCTCCTGCCTCTTTAATGGAAATAAGGCGCTTCCCCTGAACAGTATTTTTGTTGTCCTTCGTCAAATCCTTCTCCCTATTTTTTTGCTGTTTCTATGGATATCATATCTCTGTTCAGGGGCAATAAAGTAGGGAAAATAAGGTAAGCGCCTATATTCTTCAAAAAGCTATTTGCTATAATTTACCTATGGATAAAATAGAGAAAATAAAAGCCGGTTTTGCCTATCTGGACGACCTTGAAGAGGCTGATCTTATTTGGGAGTTCATAAGAAGAAGTTCTGAATATCAAAAGGCTTGTGAGGCATATATAGCTGATCGAGCTTATTGCTCCCAAACAATTGATGATCCGGAGCTTGGTATGATTTACATTTTTCAGATAAAATTTCTATCGGTTATTATTCTCAAGAATTTGAAACTTTTGATTTCGAGAAAAATTTACTAGAAACCGTCAAAGATAAATGTCAGCTCCCTGAAGGCACCATTCGCTCTCAACTCGGTCGTTTTCTTTTTTCCGGTGATCGCGTATTTCAAAAAGTTGGTTCTCTTTCTGGTGGTGAAAAAACCCGACTTTCCATTGCTCTTTTGTTGGTTCAAAATTTTAATCTTCTGATTCTCGATGAACCGACTACTTATCTCGATGTTCTTTCCCAACGTTTAATTCTCGAAGCTCTCAAGGCCTACCAGGGCGCCATGCTAATTGTCTCTCATACCCCCGAATTTGTTGCCGAGCTCAAACCTGCCCG
>CAIKAN010000038.1 GCA_903825415.1 uncultured bacterium | reverse complement strand
GTTCGGAATGGGAAGAGGTGTGACCCTTGCGTCAAATCACCAACACACAACATTCGATAATATTTGTGTATTGTAACTAAAATTTTATGTGGTGTGCAAATTTCTTAACAGGAATCGAAACATTAGTACTTCTCAGCTCAACACATTACTGTGCTTACACTTAAAGCCTATCAACGTGATCATCTCTCACGGTTCTTAACGATTCCTAATCTTGAAGCTGGCTTCCCTCTTAGATGCTTTCAGAGGTTATCCATTCCCGACATAGCTACCGAGCATTCCACTTGGCAGTAGAGCTCGTACACCAGAGGTCAGTCCACTTCGGTCCTCTCGTACTAGAAGCAGATCTTCTCAAGAATCAACGAGTGCAGTAGATAGGAGACCAACCTGTCTCACGCATCTACGTCCATAATTACTTATGGGATTGGACTATACATTCACAATTTCTTGTGGTCGGTTTGTAGTCTCTACAAAGAAAATAATTTTCTTCTCGGTGTTGTCCTCCGTTTTCACGGATTGGATTTCTCCGAAAACCCCGACTTCTTCCTAAATATAAATATTCAGGACCGCCGTGTTCCCGTAAAATCGCTAAGCGATCACGGGATTGGTTGTCTTCGATTAAAACAGTTCATTTTTTAGTTCATGAATTCCTCTGAGGGTTCAAACTGTACAAAATCCCTTCCTCCTCTCCTTCCAGGAGAGGACTGAGGTGAGGTTCTGTACGGTCTGAACCCAGCTCGCGTACCTTTTTAATTGGCGAACAGCCAAACGCTTGGCAGCTTCTCCACCGCCGCGCTAAGGTGAGCCGACATCGAGGTGCCGAACTCCGCCGTCGATATGAACTCTTGGGCGGAACTAGCCTGTTATCCCTAGAGTAGCTTTTATCCGTTGAGCTTCCACCGCATCTAATGCGAATGGTCGGATCACTATGTTCTGCTTTCGCACCTGCTCGGGATGTACCCCTTACAGTCAAGCTAGCTTGTGCCATTACACTATCGGCACGGTTTCCATTCGCGCCTAGCTAACCTTTAAACCCCTCCTTTACTTTTTAGGCATTTTTGTTACATGCCAAAGTGTCTCTTTGACATTGATGTTTTTCAAACATCCTTCATGTCGCCATGAAGATCGGACTATACATTCATCCTCGCGGATGGTTGGTTTGTAGTCTCTGAGGGAATAAAAATTATTTTAATAACACTAATTTCCTATAGAATTGAAGCCAATTTTTTAAGAGAGTCAATCTCATCTTGCGAAAGACTTTGCTTAAATTGATTTCGTGCATCAAGAAGACTATTTGGTTTATCGCTTAGCCATATTTGTCCCAAACTATATGCTAATCCCCTAGCATCTCTTATTGTATTATTAAGATCTAGTTTTTCCTCAATTCTTGGTAGTGCTCCTTCGTTCATAATTTTAATTCCCTGCTGATTGACCGCAGGTATACATTATTACTTATTAATATAAGTATTATACCATCCCCGGTTTTTCCAGCAAATTCCCAACTTTCCAATCATGATTACTCATGAAAGCCCCCCTATTTTATTTGTTTCCAGGTATCTCAAACCTGCCGAGGCTGCAAAGTTCGAAGGTTCAAAAATTAATTTAAACCCTCGAGGGTACAGCCCCAGTAAAACTATCCACCATATACTGTCTCAATACGTTTTTGCCGTATTGGTTAGAACATGCCTTCGGTAAGAATGGTATTTCACTGACGAGTAGAACTCAACCGAAATCGAATCCATCAGACCTCTCCCATCTATTCTACGCAGACAAAAAACATGCTCAATATAAAGTTATAGTAAAGCTTCTAGGGTCTTTTCGTCTAACTGCACTTAACCGGCATCTTCACCGGTATTGTATTTTCACCGAGCTGGTCCCCGAGACAGTTT
>CAIKAN010000037.1 GCA_903825415.1 uncultured bacterium | reverse complement strand
CCAGTCCTGCACCGGCAGCATTTGCGTTATGCTATCCAGTGGCGCTCCATGCGCGTCATCTCTGCATTAGTGGAAGATCTTCTCTCTCCAACAGCTGGCAAGAAGAGAGAACACATCAAGCGCCTGTGAGCTTATACATCCAGTGTGGCGCCCTTCATTCACTTGACTTCTTCCATGTGTAACGCTGATCGGATCTCGCTTACGCGTCATGCCCAGAGAGGGACTTGCACCCTCACGCCCTTTCGGACCTATGCACCAAGCATAGACGGCTACTATCTACGTCACCTGGGCAGGCTTATTACTTCTTGATCATCTTCAAAAGGTCCTTCGCATTGAGTCCCTTGAATTCCTGAATCTCGAGGACTGCGGGAATCACATCGCCATCTTCGAAAGCCGAGGTGTCTGGGATCTCGCCGTTCTCAAGCGCGTACTGATACGCCTTCGCCAAAAGCTTCTGTCTCTCGTTCATTTCCTTCTCCCTGTGTTGAAGCGTATCCCATCGGAAAAGCTCTCTTGGTAGATGCCGCAAGAGCCTTTATCAGATCCTTTGGTGGCAATTTCATATATCTGGATTTTTGGAATAGCTCGCAGCGCGGCTTGTCGTCAATCCAGAAGAAGCCCTCTCTCTTTGGACTTCTCACACTTTCCACCCGGGCTCCCAGCCCCATAAGCTTCGAGTGTGCTACCGTCCACATCGAAGAATTCGCAGCCGAAACAATTCTCCATTTCAGCTATCCGTAGGATCGACAGTCTGATTCTGCGCCTTGTTCCAGAAGTCCTTTCCATACATGACCATGATGGCTTGCCAAAGGGGAAACTTCCGCTGGCTGTAATCAGAGTAGACCTGATCGAGCTTGCGGACCATTTCACCGGAGCGAATCGGATACCCGAACTGATCTTCTATCTGAGCTTCGAAAATTCGCTTCTGATCGTTCGACCAACCGGAAGGCTCATTGTACCTCATGTATTCCATCATCATATCATTGGCGTGAATGAACCCAATGACAAAGAGCATCTTCTGATCGGAATCATAGTTAAGCCAGTCGAAGCCATTGAGTTGATCGATTGTCTTTTGTGCAAAAGCTCCAAAAGAAAGGGCGGCGAGTAAAACTGCGAGCAGAAGCTTCTTCATATTTACTCCTCATCAGTCCAGTGCCAGACGCCGCCGATCTGAATCGGGCGCTTAGCCCATTTTGGGGCCTTCGCTCCAGGCCAGGTCTGCTGGAATATCCTTTCGGCGCCATACCCAACGGCCCCAGCGGTTCTTGTATGGGATATCCCAGTCGGGGGATGGAGCATCGCCATCCCGAATTTTCTTTGTCATTTTGATACCCTCATTTTATGGGTTCGACGCGACTCGAACGCGCAGCGGTCCAGATTAAGAGTCTGGGGTATTACCAATTATACTTACGAACCCTCGATAAAATTCTTTTGCTATCTGAATCCAAATCTTAGTATCCTTGAACATATCTTTCCACTCTAACCGGATGAGCTAGGCGCCCGATATTCATTTGCTATTCGTGAGATTCAGATCCTTGTTATCCACGGCCTCAGGCACACTATTAAAGGAAATAGGGGTTATGTCGCCAATATCCTTTACCCATACGCCAATCCAGAAATCGCCCTTGTTTGAGGCGCTGCTCTACAATGTTCATCAGAACCCCTTCAAATTCTGCTCTCGTAGCGGGATTGGGGAAGATGGCAAACCAGTCTTGTGAAACTGACTTCTTCACATCTCCGACCACGATCACATTACACTTCTCCTCTGCCTGAGCGGGGATCACATAGTAGAATCCACGAGGAGCCATATTTCGTAGTTCATCAAGTCCATCGAAGTCGAACATAGCGGCCTCCTTGAGAACGCGAAAACGAAAATCGGGTGTACTGGATTCGAACCAGCGACCTTATGCTCCCAAAGCACACGCGCTACCAACTGCGCTAACACCCGTTATCTCTTGTAATCATAATATCTATTTGCCTCTCGTGAAGTTCTCGAGAGACATATATCACTTTTTTTATATATAGAAGGTGATTACGGGGTCCACCGACGGCTTTGTCCGCCCTACCCTTTCGGCGGGATTCGACCGAAGTCTCGGGACCGTCCGCTAGTCATCACACGCATGCTGCGACGCTGTGTCATGCGTCTTTACGCTCTGGTTTCTGATGATTGCTCGACCCCAGGATGATCAGTCGCTGGGTATACAATTACCGTCCACCAT
>CAIKAN010000036.1 GCA_903825415.1 uncultured bacterium | reverse complement strand
CTCACACCGAAGAAAATGCTGGAGGCTCATCGCAAACGAAAAAGGAAGCTCTGACTGCTTCCTTAATTGAAGATTTTCCGAGATGGAAAAATATTAAAACGAGGGTTGTGTGTGCTAATGTCATTCTTGCTATATGAAAGCATTATTTAACTCGCTTGTCAAATGATATGACAGCAGGTCCTTTTTTGGCAAATCGGGTCTAATGGTGTATATGACCCGATCCGTTTATTTAAACAGCTTCACGATATCCTGATAAGTCACCAGAACCATCAAGATCATGAGCAGAACGAAACCGACTGTATTCACAATATTCAAGAATGTTGGAGATATCCGACGGCGAATGAGGCCTTCGATAGCTACGAATAGAACTCGTCCCCCATCGAGTGCGGGGAAAGGCGCGAGATTGATAACCCCCAGATTGATAGAGATGAGAGCGGTGATCATCAAGAGATATGTAAAGCCCAGCGACGCGGCATTGCCGACTATACCCGCTATCCCCACTGGCCCAGCTACTTCAGAGAGCTTGGCTGTGCCTTGGAAAAGGCTTCCGAAGAAATAGTATAGTCCGACCGCGGTCTCCTTGATCATGAAGCCGGTATAATGGATGCCTTCATAGATGGATGTGAAGAAAGGCAAGCGCATATCTACGACATCGCTCATGGTTATCCCTACGGCATATCTATCATCAACGATGCCAGAGATGGGAGATACTTTGACATATCTCATCAAGTCCCCGCTTCGAAGACCAAAAGTGACAGGCTTTCCCTTGCTATCATTTATAAAAGCTTGTATACCGTCGATCGTCTTCGTCGTGCTCGCAGAAACACTACTCATGGCAATCGGAGATATTGGCGTTGAGGAAGCCGCATCACGCTCCATTATTATAGAAGAGATGACATCTCCGATCTTGATCCCCGCTTTTTCCGCCGGAGAACCGGATCTGATCTCCGTGATCATTATCCGAGGATTCGAGAATCTATCTGAATATTTCTCAAAGCCATCAGGAGTTGCCGTCACGCCATGAGCAAAGACGATGATATATAGGAGGCAAGCGAATAGGAAGTTGAAGGTTATACCTGCCACCAGAACGATAGCTTGCTTCCATCTAGGCTTATTGACGAAGCTCCTCTTTGAATCCGGACCTGAAATGGAATCTCCGTCTGGATTCTCGCCAAAGATCTTCACGTAACCGCCAAAAGGAATGAGATTTAGACTGTAGAGAGTCTCTCCTCTTTTCCAGGAAATAAGCTTCGGTCCGAATCCCAGAGCGAAAGCATCGACGCGTATGCCACATGCTCTAGCCAATAGGAAATGACCGAACTCATGGACAAAAATGAGCACCGCTAAAACTATCAAAAATATGATTACAGTAATCAATTTAATATCTCTTTCTCCTTCCTGACCATCATCTCATCGAACTTCTTATTGGCTTCATCAACGAATTTCTGGACCTCGCCCTTGAGACGGAAGATCTCGTCTTTGCCAGTGCCACCCGCTTTCTCCTGGGCCTGCAATTCCTTGACCACAACATCGCGATCGCGGCGCACTTGCTTCTTGGCATCCTCAACCTTCTCTTTGGCGATCTTGACCACATCAGCACGACGATCGGAGGTCAATTCAGGGAAAATGACTCGTAGACCTTGATCATCGACGACGACAGAGAGGCCCAGATTAGCAGCTGTTATAGCTTTCTCTATATCTTTCACTTGCGACTTGTCCCAAGGCGAGACTCGCAAGGTGCGAGCGCCTTCAAGCATGATGCTGGCGATATCTTTCAAAGGCACTGGCGTGCCGTAAGACTCCGCCCTTACACCATCCAGAATCGACGGCGAGGCCTGCCCTGTCCTGATCTGCTGGAATTCTTTCTTGAGCCATTCCTCTGCCGAAGCTAGCTGTTTTTTGAAATTTGCTTGATTGTAGGGCATGTTGGTTTTAGTTAATTGGTTATGACTAAGTATAACGAAATCGAGGCTAATCTACAAATCAAGATTCGGGAGAAATGCAAAATGTAAAAATCAAAATGCAAAATGACAATGTAAAATGTCAAAATGAATCGCGTTAGCCGCGACCGTCGCAGGCGGCGACAAGTGGCGACTTTTGCGGAGCG
>CAIKAN010000035.1 GCA_903825415.1 uncultured bacterium | reverse complement strand
TACCGGATCGGCCGACCGCTCGGCTCATCCAGCGCCCAAGACGATGACTGGCTCACAGAAAAAAGCGTAGCATGATTAGTGCTACGCTTTCAGTATAGGAGCAGCCACCTAGACAGGTAGCGCTGCGAAAAGTCGTAACGTCTTATAATGGCACGGGTGTTGGGTACTTGCCATTGAAGCAGGCCAAACAAAGGCTGCAATCGCCGATGGCTCTGGCCATACTGTCTTCTGAAAGGTAACCGAGCGAGTCTAGACCGAGCAGCCGTGCCAATTCACCGTTACTATGATGGTTGGCAATCAGATCGTCGGCGCTGGGGAAGTCGATTCCATAAAAACATGGATGTCGGTGCGGAGGGCAACTTACGAGCATATGAACCTCTGTTGCTCCCGCTTCTTTGATCAGTCTACAGCGAGATTTGGCGGTATTGCCACGGACTATAGAATCATCAAGGACGATGACGCGCTTTCCTTCAACAAACGATCTGATCAGATTGAGCTTCATATCGACAGCTACGACTCTACTTTCACTGACCGGCTGGAGGAAGCTCCTTCCTAGATAATGATTTCGAACATACGCCAATACGAAAGGGATTCTTGTCGTATTTGCATATCCCCAAGCCGCATAGATGCCACTGTCGGGAACGGGTACGACGACATCTGCGTCGATCTGATGTTCTCGTGCTAGTGCGGCTCCGAAGGCTATCCTGATGTCTGCTACGGTCTTTCCGAAAAGCAAGCTATCCGGACGCATAAAGTAGATCGCTTCAAACGAGCAAAATGTACGTCTAGGCACTACACGATTAAAGGAGAAGCTCTCGATGGCACCGTCTTTTATGACAACTATCTCTCCAGGCTTAACATCGCGCTCGAATGTTGCGCCGATGGCATCGAACGCGCATGTTTCGCTGGCAATGATCCAGGCTCCATTCAGGCGGCCGAGCGAAAGGGGATGGAATCCCAGAGGATCGCGCACGGCGATGAGACTGTCTCTGGTCATGATGACCAGCGAATACGCCCCCTCAACAACATTCATCATATCAACGATCGCTTGGACCAAAGTGCCATGAGACATCGTTAAGAGATGCAGGATGATCTCACTGTCTGTCGTCGTTTGGAAGTTGGCTCCTCTCTGAACCAAATTCTCTCGAAGCTGCACAGTGTTAGTCAGGTTACCGTTGTGACCGATAGCGAGAGGTCCTCGCCAACACTCGACGGTCAATGGTTGAGCGTTTCTCAGCTCAGAATTGCCAGTCGTCGAGTAACGGTTATGGCCGATCGCTATATTTCCTGCAAGCGAAGCGATAGCCGTAGGAGTGAACACGTTTGGAACCAGGCCCATGCCTTTGTGTTCAAAGAATTGCTGACCATTAGAGCTCACGATACCAGAGCTTTCCTGGCCACGATGTTGTAGGGCAAAGAGCCCCGTAAAGGTTAGGGCGGCAGCAGAAGGCGATCCACTGACGCCGAATACTCCACAATTGTGTCCGAAATTTTTCATAGAACGAATTTGAAAAAGGTCTGCTGACACTATATATCAAGTACAGCTATTTGCAATCAAAAATATCCTATTACAACCGACTGCGGCGGCTTTTCCAAGGGGTGTTGAAAGAGGGGAGGTGTCTCGAACATCCCATCGGAGGCTGATTCAATAGTTGCTGGGCTAAAGATACGATGTCGCACAATATATCTTTTAACATTATGAATACCTTTAAAACCCGGCCTAAAAACTGATGGTCCAATTCGATGCTATTGATTTGATATCTGAACGTGCGTTACTGCCTTAGCAAACCGCCCGGATTCATTCCGGGACGGTATAGTAGTCGACCAATCACCTATCGTGGATCAAGACTTTGCACCAAGACCTTTCAAAATAAGATCAAAGATGTATTGCGCTGGTCCTTTGAGGCAATTGTTCCAGAACTGCACTATAAGGTCCCAGACATAAGCTAGATTGTCATGAACGGTCGGCGAGCTGATTATGGAACGGAGATTGTATCCAAAGTAACCAAGAATGATAAGAGCGATGACGATCAAGATGATCATTTTGATCAGTCCCCTTTCGGACCTTTTTTTGGTGTTTGACATGATAATAATATTTTATATCTATAATAGTTCAATGTCTAATTAAAGGTGTGGATTGCAAAAAATACCTTGCCAACATCATAACACGATACTACAAGTATGACAATGGGTTTAAATATGCCTTGAAATCTGCCAGTGGTATGAGTATGCCTCTGCAATTTTTGCTGTTAGGGAAGGTGGTGATCTGCACTCCCTGGGTAGCATAGACTCCGAAGTGGAGATGCGGGCCAGTTGAGTAGCCTGTGTTACCGCTGTACCCTATCACCTGGCCAGTAGAAACTTCTTGGCCGACTGATACTGTTTGCAGTGATAAGTGGCCATATAGGGATGATAATCCATTCGGATGTTTTATCATTATCCATTTGCCGAAAGATAGGCAGGTAGACAATGCGTCAGTATTGCCTACTCCGACCACTGATCCGGATAAGGCTGCCATTACGGGCGTCCCTATAGGCGTGCCGAAATCTACTCCTGTATGTCCGAAGCCGTTATATATCTGCGGGTTAGCTGTAGCGAAGGGCGTATTCCCGAAATATTGAGTGATCTTGATCTTTTCGAGAGGCCACGATAGCACACCGGATCCAGTATCCCACTTCAAAAATGTCGTTGCCCGCGACGCCGTTGCGCCGCCCGCCTTCGACCGCCACGCCGCTGCCGGTATAGTCGCCCGCGTTGTGGATCGTGTTGCCCGCG
>CAIKAN010000034.1 GCA_903825415.1 uncultured bacterium | reverse complement strand
GATAATACATATCGTCAGCATCAAAAGGCGTGATAAGGCCTACAACTAACATAGGTTTTGCTTTTTAAGCCCAAAACGGCTAGAATGCCCACTACATTAGAAACAATATTAACCGCCCAATTATCAATCCCCTATTATGTCCCTACTCGAATACAGCGAAGTCACAGAGAAAAAGTTCATCGTCCTCGATGGCCAGCCATACGAAGTGATTTCTTCGCACGTCTTCCGCAAACAACAGCGCAAACCGGTAAATGCGACGAAGCTCAAGAACCTCATGAGCGGAAAAGTCACGGAGTATTCATTTCACGTCTCCGAAAAAGTCGAGCAGGCCGAGATAGATTCACGTGAAGTAAAATACCTCTACAACAATCGCGGTGAATGGTGGTTCAACGAGGCTGATGACCCCTCAAAGCGCTTCAAGGTGACAGATGAACAAATCGGTCCTCAAGGAAAGTTCCTCAAGCCCAATACAGTCGTCGAGCAATTCCTCTTTAGAGACACACCGATGGGTTTCAAAATGCCAATCACCGCTGACTTGAAAGTTACCGACGCTCCTCCAGGTATAAAGGGTGATACGGCGACCGGTGGTCAGAAAGTGGTCACATTGGAAACTGGCGCAACTATCAGCGTTCCATTGTTTGTAAATGAAGGCGATGTTATTCGCTTGAATACTGAAACCGGTGAATATAGAGAGCGCGTCGGAAAGTAAACAATTTCGCGTCACAAATATTATTTAAGCCAAACAAAAAGCCGCCGACGTGAGACGAAGGCGGTCTTTTTGAACATTGTCGAACCGATTACCCCGAGTCGAGCACAGCTACCTCGCAACGTAAGGCATCAAACCCATGAATCTTGCGCGCTTGATGGCGGTAGCCAACTGACGCTGATACTTAGCAGAAATTCCTGTACGCTTGCGGCTGATCATACGACCGTGAGGATTGACGAACTTCTTCAAGATATCCGTATCCTTGTAATCGATGAACTTAATATTGTGTTGACTAAAATAGCATTGTTTTTTCATATGATTTTTGATTATTTGTTGATGCGGAATTTAGAACGGTATGTCGTCAGGATTTATCTCCTCGCTTGGATAGTCGATCTTATCGCCTGAAGCGGCCTCAGCTGAAGCGACCTCGGCATTGGCGGCTACTTCCCCTGTGGCACCCTTAGCACCTGCGCCAGATGAACCAGCGGCTCCTGGGCGTGATCCGAACTGGATGCTCTCGGCGAGAATCTCCGTGCGATACTTCTTCTGACCATCGGCCTCCCAAGAACGTGTCTGAAGGCGACCTTCTACGAGAGCCTGTGAACCCTTCTTCAGATATTGCGCGGCCAACTCGGCGATGCGACCAAAGACGACGATGTTATGAAACTCTGTCGTGTCTTGGCGCTGGCCATTCTTATCTTTATAGACACGATTTGTGGCCATTCCGAAACTACAAACTTTCGCGCCAGATGGCAAAGCCTTAATCTCTGGATCGCGAGTAAGATTTCCTATGATAAATGTTTTGTTTAAATACATAATGTTTTAATTTAGATTTGAGTTTTTAGACCTCTTTGACCATTGCGTCGATCGATTTGTCGATCTCTTCAGCTGAGGCAGGAGCTACCGGAGCGACACCCTTAATCTCTCCCACTCCAGGGGCTGGTGCAACTCTTTCGGAGACAGGCCTCTTGCCGGACGGATTGAACTCCGCGGCGATTTCGGAAGCATGCTTTCCAAGATAAGTATTCTCTCTAACTGTCGTGGTGACGAGCATTCGGAGAACTGACGGCAATGCTTCCACGGCCTTTTTTATAGCTTCGATCGCATTCGAACCGACTTCGAACTTGATCCAACCAAAATAGGCCATGTCGTATTTGTCATACGAACCAGAAACCG
>CAIKAN010000033.1 GCA_903825415.1 uncultured bacterium | reverse complement strand
CAGTGTGGACAAGGGGTACGCCATACGAGGCTCGTTAATTGAATACAAAGAATGGCTTTGATTCATTCAGGGACTTTTGTGCTGGTCGGACTTGACTTCAATATACTTAGTTTTTTTATAGTAATTAGAGTTAATTACTTCTTGGCTACCGCATTATCGCTCCAACACCTAGATGATGCTGACCACGGAGAGACGCCATATTTCTGATAGAGATATTTGCCAAATGCTACATTGCCTTCGGTGCTATAGATATTGACACCCATCTTTGTGGCTGCTTCTGCATGATAGATCTCGTTGATCTGCATGATGCCCACATCCTTGTTGTTGACCTCACCACGCACCACGGTGCCATCTTTATTGAATTGATGAAAACGCGACTCGCAGCGAGCGATATCGATCAAAATAGGCGTATCAGAGTATTGGGCGCGCACATAAGCCTCGATCTGGTCCGTACCAGTAATGGCAGACTCTACCGTTGTAGTCGCTTGTACGCCTTGATCAGTCACGATATTGACTGTATTTGCCGCGCCTTGCCCCGCTCCAAACATGGATGACATGAGGAACGCTACGCCTGTTGTGGTTGTGGTAAATCCGGTCATAATGTTTATGTTTAAGAAAAAAGAGCTATAAGCATGTGCTTATTCGCTCTTTTCCTTTACCACTACAGTCTAGCAAATTGCAAGCCCTCTGTCAATGGGATGACACTGATTATATGGCTCAGCAGAGCCATCTTTCATAGCTCAAATAGCCCTATTTTGAGCCATATTTCGTGAATTGATCTAATTTCTAATTAACCTAAATCCTAAGAAAATCCCAAACCCCAACGTTTAATTGGGTTATTGGGAATTAGATATTTCTTAGAACAATTAGGTTAATTAGAAATTAGGTCAATTCTTTATCTCACCTTGCATAAACGCCAAACTATGATATCCTATATTGACTATTAAAAAAAAGCGCATTATCCCCTATGGCACATAAAAAAGCGGCAGGTACAACAAAAAACGGAAGAGACTCTAATCCTCAATATTTGGGGGTCAAGATCAATCATGGCCAGATCATCACGGTTGGTCAGATCATTGTGCGCCAGCGCGGGACTACCGTGCTGCCAGGCAAGAATGTAGGCATGGGCAAGGATGACACTCTGTTTGCTCTCAAAAATGGCAAGGTTCAGTTCACAACCAAACGAAAGACATCTTTCAATAATGATATAGTCAGGAAGAAGCTGGTGAATGTGATATAATCTTCTCTGAAGGAGAAGTTCTTATGTTCAATATAGTGCGATTGAAAAGGTTGACCATACCAGGTAAGAGTGCATTGGTGGCTGCGGCTATTTGCTATTTTTTACTGTGCCCACTGATCATTGTTACATTCAGTAAACCACCAGAGCTAGGGCTCCTGTCGGTGTTAGTACTGGTCATTCCAGTTGCCTTTATAGGGCTTGTTCTGGTAACTCGGCTTCTTAAGCGCTGACGTGCCAAATGGAATGCATGCACCATGGAGGGCTGATCCTTACAGACCCTCCTTTTTTGCGAATGAAACTACTAATCAAATCTCCCAAGTAGTATTAACCCAAAGCCTCAACGATCAATTTGAATTTAACAGACTTCCCTGCTGCTTTGACTTCGATCATATGCTCACCGACTTCTTTGATAGCATGTTCCAACACGATAGCTTCCGGATCGATCATTATATGATTGGCTTCTAATTCTTTGGCTATCTCGGCCTTATGAAGACCGGCAAAAAGATGGCCTTTTTCATTGGCTTTACCCTGAACCGTCAAAACGAATTCGCTCAAGCCTTGCAGATTCTTGGATAAGAGCTCATCCTGGATCTTCCTTTCTCCATCTAAAGCCGCTTTCTGCTGGCTATATCTCTTCAAAGCCTCACCAGTCGCTGCGACCGCCAGGCCAGTTGGTATGAGCAGGTTCTGAGCATAACCCGAGCTGACTTCCTTGATATCATATTTCCTCCCTAATTTCTGCACATCGTTCAGTAATATTACTTTCATTTTGTTTAGATTACGAGCTATCAATGAATAATTTACATAAGGTGATTATTGCATATTACCCAATAACTGCAAGGCCTTATCCATAACAGGATCTTTCTTATCTGCTATTGCAGAAGTGCTAGTGGCTGCTTCGACTGGGTAATCCGGATCTATGCCGTCGTGAGAAAGATTATGCCCTTTGGGAGTTAGCCATCGAGCGACAGTGACCTTGAGTGAGGTGTCTGGTGTGACTGATATGAGCTCCTGAACAGAGCCTTTACCGAAAGTTTTGGAACCGACAATCTTGGCGACTCCATTTTCCTGTAAGGCACCCGCAAGGATCTCGGCAGCCGAAGCAGACCCACCATCGGCAAGGATCATCATGTCCAAGTCCTTTCCAAAGACATTGTAGCCTTTGCTGCGGAATACGCGTGGTGTGCCATTCTTGCCGAAATCTTCTGTTACAACCGTATCACCGGCCGGAAGGAACCATGAAGCCATATCCCAGGCAGCATCGAGGTATCCACCCGGATTACCACGAAGATCCAAGATCAGCTTGTGATCGCCGGACACAGCGAATTGCCGCAGAGCATTGCGGAATAGATCAGGAGAGGTGGCAGTAAAGCTATATAACTGGATCAAATAGACTCCACCGGGCTTTTCGCTGGAATCGATAGTGGGGATGTTTATGATATCGCGGATCAAAGATCTCTCGACTGGCTTCGCTGAGCCCTTTGTAAAGAAGATGATCTTGACGGCTGTACCCTTCTTGCCGCGGATCAATTTTACAGCCTGATCGACAGGTAAATCAGTCGTTGATTTGCCATCTATACTTAATATGTAGTCTCCCGTCTTGACTCCAGCCTTGTATGCAGGGCTATCCTTTATCGGAGAGACAACTACCATCTGCTTGTCTTTGATGCCTATCTCCATACCGACGCCCTCGAAATCACCGGCGATATCGTCATTGAACATCTTGGACTCAGCCGGAGGAAAGAATACCGTATAAGGATCGCCATAAGAAGAGGCTAAGCCTTCTATAGAGCCATAGATCTTTTCTTGAGGAGTAGTGCTACCAGCTGCCACATATTTGTCGTTCAATAACTGCCATACCCTCCAATATGGATCGAATTGATCCTTCGTCACGGTATTGAGGTCAGTCAGACGAGAGCTCGCCTGTGACTCTGACGATCCGCCTCTACCTACGGATAGACCGATCATATACGCTACAACGATGGCAATGACTCCTATCAATATATAATTGGCTCTATTTTGAAGATTCATAGTTACGCCATTATCGCATAAATAGGAATAATTACCAAACTGATGCTAAATCATTTAAACCCCCATCCGACTTGCGGTACCATCATCACTAACCGTATAATATCCACATGATATCAACCCACACCTTTCGAGGAGTAGTCTGGATAGACATGGAATCTCCAGATGATAAAGAGACATCAGAAGTAGTCAGAAGGTACGGCCTTCATCCATTGGTAGGCGAAGAGCTGATGACGCCATCGACTTTGGCGAAGTTCAGCATGTACAAGGATCATATTTTGATAGTTCTCAATCTGCCTGTTCGCACAAGACAAGAGACCGGCTATGCGATAGTGGATCGCGAGATTGATTTCGTTATCGGCAAAAACTTTTTGATAACCTGCAGATATGGCGCCATCGATCAATTGGAATATTTCTCCAAGATTTCCGAAGCCAATTCCATCTTAGACAAAAGCGATAAAGTCGAGCATGCGGGGAATCTTTTCTACTATATGATGAAAAGGCTGTATAAGGGCATGTTCGAGGACCTAGAGAATATGCGCGATGCCCTCTTGAGCACGGAAACCAAGATCTTCAACGGAGACGAGAGGCATATGGTCGAATCATTGTCCTATTTGAGCCGAGAGATCATCGATTTTAAGCAAACTGCCAGAGTCCATCTAGATATCTGGAATGATATGATAGCCCTTTCAGATACGAGCATATTCGGTAAGGACTTCATTCCCTATCTGCATGATATACGCAATGAATTCATCAGGATCAATGAGCTCATCAGCAATTGCCGTGAATTATTGGCTGATCTTCGCGAAACCAACGATTCATTAGTTAATACCAAGCAGAATGAGATCATCAAGATCTTGACCCTCGTTTCATTCATCTTCTATCCTTTGACTTTCATTACAGCCGTATTCACCATGCCATCGCCTGAGACTCCTATCATCGCAGGTCATCAAGGATGGAATATCGTTATGATCGGTATGGCTATATTAGCCGGTCTGATGTGGTGGTATTTCAAGAAGAGGAAGTGGATCTGAATCAAATTTCAAAATCCAAATTTCAAATGTCAAATCAAATCCAAAGTTCAAAATCCAAAACATCTTGCATTCATTTGACATTTAGTCATTTGGATTTGATTTGACATTTGAAATTTGGATTTTGACATTATTATGAAAATACAACTATTTAACACTCTTTCCAAGACAAAAGAGACCTTCAAACCCATAAAAGAAGGCCATGTTGGCATGTACAATTGTGGACCAACAGTCTATGATCGCGCTCACATAGGAAATCTGCGATCATATATATTCGCTGATACCTTAAGGAGAACCCTTGAATATTCAGGATTCAATGTCCACCAAGTGATGAATATCACCGATGTAGGCCACCTAGTGAGCGATGGCGATGATGGTGAAGACAAGATGACCAAGGCCTTGAAGCGCGAAGGCAAGCCTCTGACGCTTGAGGCAATGAATGAGATAGCTACACATTACTTTAAGGTATTCGTTGAGGATTTGAAATCTTTGAATATCGAACTGCCTAATGAATTTCCTAGAGCGAGCGAACACATTAAAGAAGATATCGAGCTCGTAATGAAGCTTCAAGAGAAGCAAATCGCCTATTCCCTTTCGGACGGGATCTATTTCGACACTTCCAGATTTCTAGGCTATGGAAAACTAGGAAAGATCAAGCTGGATGCCCAGAAGGAAGGAGACCGCATCGCTATCAATTCTGAGAAACGTAATCCAGCAGACTTCGTCATCTGGAAATTTGACAAGAACGTCGGCTGGGAAAGCCCTTGGGGCAAGGGATTCCCTGGTTGGCATAT
>CAIKAN010000032.1 GCA_903825415.1 uncultured bacterium | reverse complement strand
GTAGCCGACTTTGATCTGGTGCCGGACGTTTTTGATTCAAATCCAGCATTTTTTAATCCCCTTCTAGTAGATTTCATTCCGCCAGCGCTGGCAGCATTTTCCATTTCAAGTAACGACCCCATGACTAAATCTTGGTCATCCCTTAATTGTTTCGGAGAGACATTCTCCCTCTTCAGGACTTGAATTTCCCTAAGAATTGGTCCGATATAATATGCTTGATCTCCATAAGGCCGAAGCAAATTCACCTTGTCCGATTTCAGAGCATCTTCAATGATCTTGACCTTCTCTAGCTCGGTGATAATCGTCGAACCAATGATCCCTGGAAAATAATCAGGATATTGTTCGATAACATGCGCCGCGAATCCGTGGAAAGTATGGATATTCACCTTATAAGCCGCCGGCCCGATGATCTCCGTCAATTTCCTGCGCATGGCATGCGCTCCTGATTCCGTGAAAGTCATAGCTAGAATATTCTCCGGTGCAGTATCTGTGAGGCGCAAGATATTCGCTATCCTCAAAGTGAGAATCGTTGTCTTGCCAGTACCCGGACCCGCTATGACCACCACAGGTCCTTCTATGGTATCGACAGCCTCCTTTTGCTTGGCATTAAGGGACTTGTAGGAGGAATCGAAGGCGGAGGTATCTTGTTTTCTCTTGTTAATAGGCATCAAGCTATTATAGTAGGCTTGAATGAAATGATATACTTGCTTTATATATTGAATGTGCTATATTACTTTCATCCATAAGGAAACGTATCTCGCAGTCTTCGTGTCTGCGCGGTGCGTTTTCATTTTAGGCCGATTTTCTTTTTTAGATTATGCATGGAATATATCTTCTCCTTTGCTTCCTTTCGAAGAAGCTTTGAGCAAGTGTTCACATATGGGCTCAATACCATCAATAGCTTATCATTCTCATACAAATGCTTTACTAGTGAATAGAAATCTCCATCGCTAGTAGCAATGATTGCTTTGTCGTATTTGTCTATCTGCAAGATCGCATGCAAAACTAGATCGGCATCACAGTTACCTTTAACTGTCCCATCTTCATTGAAGATAAGTGGCTTAAAAACGAGAATGAATCCCGATTTTTGGAGATGCGAATATAATTTCTGATTACCAGATACGAAGCCTAGAAACATGTAGGCATCAGTTACATTATATTTATCCTTAAGGTATACCCGAAAACGCTTCCAGTCGATCTTCCAACCGAGAGATTTGATCCCCAGGTGAACATTTTGAGCATCGATAAAGGCATGATTATTCATGGCAAGATTCTACCATGAATTTCGAATACAAATGAATCAATAATTTTTCAACCTATTCGCCTGATCATGCTGCCTGATCTTCTCATGAGCCTTAGCTTCGATCTGGCGGATGCGCTCGCGAGTGACTCCGAATTCACGGCCTACTTCTTCGAGAGTGTGGGTGATACCATCATTCAAGCCATGGCGCATTTCGAGAATCTTGCGTTCCTTCTCGGTAAGGTCATTTAAAATAAGGTTCACTTGATCGCGGAGGATGCGGCGGGATGATTCTTGCTCGGGAGAGAGGATCTTGTCATCGGGAATGAAATCTTGAAGAGTGGATTTGCCGTCATCATCATCGCCCACAGGATTCTCCAGAGAGACGACATCTTGCTCGATCTTCTCGATCTGATAGATCTTGTCTACATCCAAGCCCATCTCTGTAGCGATCTCATCAGGCAAAGGCTCGCGACCGAGGTCCTGAGTCAAACGACGGACGACTTGCTTGTATTTGGCGATAGTCTCGACCATATGCACGGGGACACGGATAGTGCGCGATTGGTCGGCGAGAGCGCGAGTGATAGCTTGACGTATCCACCAGGTAGCATAAGTTGAGAATTTGTAACCCTTGGTCCAATCGAATTTATCGACGGCGCGGAAGAGGCCGAGATTGCCTTCTTGGATAAGATCGAGAAGAGTCAGGTCAGGGCTGCGACCTACATATTTCTTGGCGATAGAGACCACAAGACGGAGATTGGCTTTGGCGAGCAATCCCACAGCTTCTTTGTCTCCGGCTTGAATGCGCTTGGCCAGCTCCTTTTCCATGGCGGCATTGATGAGCGGATACTGACCGATCTCTTTCAGATACATCTGGATGCTATCATAAGCGGAATCAGCGCCTCCGCGGAAATAGTGGGTGGCGGCCTTCTTCTCTTTCAAATCTTCGATCTCAAGAAGTCCTCCACCTTCCAAAACATCCACTCCCGCGGCTGCGAACTTGCTGTAGAGCTCATCAAGAAAGAGTATATCGTTCTCGATCTGCGGGAATTCCTTGAGGATCTCATCATAAGTGACAAATCCCCTATCGCGACCAGATGAGATGAGTTTATTGGAATGATTCTCAAAATCTTTAGCCTTATCAGCCTTGCTCTTTGGCGCACCTTTTTTTGTAGTAGATTTTGCGACCGTTTTGGCGCTATTCGAGAACTTAGCGGTCTTTATCTTCTTCGGACGGCGAACCTTCGCTTGAACAGCAGGTTTCTTGCTGCCACGGGCCTTTGAAGCGGTTTTTTTTGTTTTTTTCATATTATGAGAGGATTAGGCACTGTTCGCGCTATCATACATTACGATAGGCATTATGCGCAAGGTGCTTAATATTAAAGAATTTCAAAATCCAAAATCCAAATGTCAAATCAAATCCAAATGATTAAATGTCAAAAAAACGCGTTTATTTGGATTTTGAGCTTTGGATTTGATTTGACATTTGGATTTTGGATTTTGAAATTTACAAGCTCACTCAAAAAGCCATTTGCCCTATTTAGATATCAAGTGTAGCAAGTTTGGCGTTAGATTGTATGAAAGACTTCCTGGCTGGTACATCATCTCCCATGAGCATATCGAAGACTTTATCCGCATCTTGAGCATCTTCTACTGTGACCTGTTTCAATATCCTCTTGGCCGGATCCATGGTCGTCTCCCACAATTCATCGGCATTCATCTCGCCGAGACCCTTATAGCGTTGAATGTAAACTTTGGGTTCCTTCCCGCTCTTGACTGCTTCTTCCTCGCCTTCCTCCGTGAATTCAGCCGCTTCTAGAAGAGTATCCTTGGCCGCTTGAAGGTCATTGTCAGTAGCTTCAATAGCTTGAGACTCGTCGTATTTGTTGCCAAGAGCTTTGATCTTCTCTTCGTCGGAATAAAAATACATGATCTCTTTGCCTCTTTTTACTTTGTATAGTGGCGGCTGGGCGATATAGACATGGCCGTTATCAACCAGTGGTCTGAAGTACCTGTAAAGCAAAGTCAAAATCAGAGTACGGATATGAGCTCCGTCAACGTCGGCATCGGTTGCTAGAATGATCTTATGATAACGAAGGCGGGAAATATCAAAGGTGTCGCCTATCGCTGTACCAAAAGCCAAAACCAGATTTTTGATCTGTTCAGAGCCGAGCATGCGATCGAGACGAGCGCGCTCGATATTCAAGATCTTTCCTCGGAGAGGTAGGATAGCCTGGAATTTACGGTCACGGCCCTGCTTGGCTGTGCCTCCAGCGGAATCTCCCTCCACAATGAAGACTTCTGATTCGGCGGGATCGCTAGACTGGCAATCAGCTAACTTGCCAGGCAAAGTCATGCCTTCCAAAGCGCCTTTACGAAGGACTGAATCCTTGGCAGCCTTGGCAGCCTTCCTGGCTTTCATGGCCAAGACGACCTTGTTTATCATTGCCTTGGCATCATCGGGATTCTCCTCGAGATATGCTCCAAAGGCATCGCCGAATACAGTGCTGACAGCGCTCTGTGCTTCGACGCTGCCAAGTTTAGCCTTGGTCTGACCTTCGAATTGTATCTCTCTCAACTTAACTGATATGACAGCTGTTAGCCCTTCTAGAACATCATCGCCTGTAAAAGTGTCTTCACCATTCTTGGAAAGGTTATTATTCTTAGCATATGTATTGAGAGTACGAGTAAGAGCAGTTTTGAAACCCGTTAAGTGCGTGCCTCCTTCAGGGTTGAAAATATTGTTGGCGAATGGAAGGATGCGTGCGGAGACATCGTCTGCATACTGCAAGGCGACTTCAACAGACTCCACTCCCTCGACTTTCTTCTCCACATAAAAGATATTCTTGTGTATAGGCTTGAGGAGTTGATTGGTGAAGCGGATAAGCGAGACCAGGCCTCCTTCAAAGAAAAATGTATATGACGGCGCATCGACTCCAGTCTCTCTCAAATAGAAGAGCTCATTATCTTCGCCGAATCCCACTATCTGCTCGCGAGCGTCGATCAAACTGATGCGCAAGCTCTTGACCAAGTAAGCTTGCTGGCGCATATGGCTGACTATGCGATTCCATTCGAATTTGACGCCTTCCTTGAAGATCTCGGCATCAGGCTCAAAGGTGACGATAGTGCCATGAAGCTTAGAAGAAGCGATCTTCTTGACCGCGGCCTTGCGCTTGCCTTGAGAATATTCCTGGACATAAACACCGCCATCTTTGTGCACGACTACTTTGCAGTAAATAGAAAGAGCGTTGACCACGGACGCACCTACACCGTGAAGTCCGCCAGAGACCTTGTAGCTATCTCCTCCGAATTTGCCTCCGGCATGGAGGGTGGTCATGATCGTCTCCAAAGCTGAGACCTTGGTCTGCTTGTGCATATCGACAGGAACGCCGCGGCCGTTGTCTGTAATGCGGACTCGATTACCAGGTAGCAAAGCGATCTCTATATCATTGGCAAAGCCACCCATAGCTTCGTCACGAGAATTGTCGAAGATCTCGGTTATGAGATGATGCAATCCATCAGGACCGGTAGTACCGATATACATGCCTGGACGCTTGCGGACTGGCTCCAAACCTTCCAGAACAGTGATAGATTCGGCATTATAGCCGGTGCTCTTCTTCTCCTGCTTTTCTTTGGTCGTAGCCATGAAAATATGTTTATATTACTGGGTATTTTGGTATACAAAACAAAAAGAGACTAACCTCTTTTGTAGCCAAATTATAGCAAATTATAGGAGCAAAAGGAAGCAAAAATAGAGCGAGGGGTTATCCACAATTATAATACGAATAATTCATACAATGACTTAGCTTCATAGGTTCAAATATCGAGATTTGAATACATTTTCATATATATTAACAATAGACCACTCCGGAATAACAGATGATTTTCCGGCAAAATTCAGATGGAAAAGGTGTGTTGTGTATTTGCCTTTAACTAAATAGATTTGAGTCATCAATGAATCTTCCATAGTCACTATATTATCGTTATCAAATGGATCTGCCATAGCAAAATGTGCACCAACCTTATCTCTCCATAATTTGATATCTGGTATTACAGAATTGATATATGCATTGATCTCTCTTTTCATGGCAGCCAGTATGTCTTTACTTAGTAATGTAATATTGGAATATTCCAATTTATTCCTATCTAAATATCTTAAAAGCCCAACCAGTTTGACATAACTTACAATGGAAACAGAAAACCATTGAAAGAAACACGCTACCAAATCGCTCAGATATGGATTCATGAGAAACTCTGCCTCAGTGACAAATTTTGGAGTTCCAAACCTTTCGGGATTGTCTTGAATATACTTTGTTTGATTAAATATAAAATCTAAACCAGCCTTAAGATTCGTTAGCTGGTGTTGGTTAATAAAATACTTGCTATCTACATCTATATTATCAATGAAATCAATTGTTATTCTATTATTCATTTGAATATCACTCATCAGCCTCATCAAAATACCGAGGATACTGCTCTGGCCCAACCCCGCGCTGATCGATCGTTTTTGGAAACACGATCCAATTATCGCTCTTTTTAGCCAATCGATTCCCAAGATGTTTGATACCAAACTGATGTCCATCGCCGAAATCGAACATGAAATCAAATTTCGGATATTTCTTATAATCAATCTCCGCTATCCTGATTTCATTTGAATGATATGTCGGATACTGATCATTATCGCAGTATTCGGAATCGATGCTGTATGGCGAAAGGAAATTCTGGAACTCTCCACCGCCTGTTTTTGGAAACATAAAAGAGTGAAGGTGGTCATTGTCCCAATCCATCGATCTTATTATACCTTCAGCCATATCATCAAATGTCTGACTACCATCGATCTCAAATTCACGCCAAACAGGCTTCTTTAGCAGATAATCGACATGAAATCTGAATATATTTTCATAGAGCCG
>CAIKAN010000031.1 GCA_903825415.1 uncultured bacterium | reverse complement strand
TTTCTGGAGGTCGGACCTCCAGAAGTGTAGTATGATATACCGATGCTCGAATCGACCCTCAAAAGCTATGTATTCGCGAGTTTTTCAGATGAAGATCTGGCTGCTGCGTCCCAGAAGGGCGACACTGCTTCATTCCAGGAATTGATGACGCGGTATATGAATCCGATATATAACTTTGTGCGCCAATACGCCCGCGTGGACGAGGACACCGAAGACATCACTCAGGATGCATTCCTCAAGGCGTGGAAGCATATCGATCAATTCAAAAAAGGTAAGCCTTTCAAGCCATGGATGTATACGATCGCGCGCAATACCGCCTTGGACTATATCAAGAAAAAGCACGCTTCGGCTTTTTCCGCTCTCGATGATACCGAGAATGATCTTTCGTTTGCCGATACCCTCCACGATCCTGAGCCGTTGCCCCCAGAGGTCTTCGACCGCGCCAAGCTGGCTCAAGAGCTCGTATTAGCATTAAGCAATATACCTGCGGATCATCAAGCAGTGATGATGATGCATTATCGCGATGAAATGACCTTTGACGAGATAGCTCTAGTCGTGGGTAAGCCCATGAATACCGTCAAAAGCTGGCACAGACGGGCGCTTATCAGGTTAAGAGAGTTATTAGCAGCAAAACCCTAGTGGCTAATCACCAATGGCTAGTCACTAACAAACGCACCATAACCATTAAAACCATCGTATAACTAGGAATTGTATGGACAAATCATATATCAAATTGCTCAGTTTAATAGAGGAAAAAAAGGCCCCGCAGAGGCTTTTTGAGAATGCCTCCAAAAAGCTCCGTGCAGCCGAAATATCCAAGGTAAAACTGCGTGCTGGAATATTCTCTGCGATATTCTTAGCTGCCCTTTTAATCATGATCCCTGTTGTAACATATTTCTTGCAGAGCCTATCTTCATCGGGCTTTTCACAATATCTCTCGCTCATCACCACTGATGGAACCTCTGCCTTGGCTTATTGGAAAGATCTCGGACTTTCTATGGCCAGTTCTCTGCCAATAAACAGCATCATTATCGCTCTCGCGGTCATTTTGTTGTTGTCGTATTCATTGAGACGAGTCATAAGATATATTCACTCCATAAAGAGCATGTCAAAACTGCCGAGCATATTTGCAGGAATGGCATACAATAATTAAATGACTATCAAAGAATATTTCAAACTTAACTGGTTCAATAAGCTCGTGATCACGATCGCTATTCTGATCGTGATGATGCTTATATTTCAAGCTGGAGTGACCGTCGGATATCACAAGGCTCGCTTTTCAAATTCATGGAACAAGACCATAGCCTCGGATATGGACGACCAACATTCGATCTTCTACCCTTTCATGCCTGACAAAGACGATCGCAATCCTCATGGGGCTATCGGCGAGATCGTTTCCATCAAGATCCCCTCTCTCATGGTCAAAGGTCCGAATAATTTCGAAGAAATAGTTATAATCGGTCCTGAAACTGCCATACGCAGCCTGCACACGCAGGCATCGACTAGCGACCTTGTTATAGGCTCGCATATCATCGCGATCGGCTCGCCGGATGAACAGGGGGCCATTCATGCCGCTTTCATAAGGATAATGCCTGCTCCGCCGAGCGGCAGCTCTCCCGGACCAAGAAGCTCGGGAACGACCAGTCCGGGCATGAGACTGCCAAACAGAATTAATGGATTTCAGCCATAATCAAATAAAATGAAAAAAACATCAATATTCGCACGGATCAGATCGACCATTGCTCGCCATAAGATAAAGAGCTCCGTGATAGTCATCATAGCCATTCTTGGCGGCTATTGGTGGTATCACACAGCTAATTCTGCCAGCACTGTTCCACAATATGTTCTAACGCGCGCACGTACAGGCACGATCACTCAGACTGTGACCGGCACAGGGCAGGTCTCCGCATCGAATCAGCAGGATGTGAAGAGTCAGGTATCCGGAGCCATCGAAACCATCAACGTCTCCGTTGGAGACCATGTGAAGAAAGGCGATCTCCTAGCGACGATCGATAGTTCCAGCGCATATATAAGTTTGCAAAATGCCAAGCTCTCACTAGCGAAGCTGACCGAACCCGCCAAGCCAGGAGATCTCTTGAATGCGCAAAACAATCTTCAAAAAGCCTACAATGACGCTTTCACTGCGACAGCCAATATCTACATCGACATGCCGAACATCATGGCGGGCATGAAAGACCTTTTCTATAGTCAAAACGGTTTCCTTTCCAATCAAAAATCCGCTAGCCTAGTCACAAGCGCCGGTGTTTTCAGAAATTCAGCCGGACAGAGCTTCGATACCCTGACGGCCCAGTACAATAATGCCGCAACGGAGTACAAGGGTTTCAGCCGCGCAAGCGCCACATCCAGTCTCGATAGCCTCTTCGCAGATACTTATGCGATGATCAAAAGCGCTGCCGAGACTCTCAAGAATACACAGAATACAATCGCCTATATCACCAGCACTCAGCCGGATTATTTCACTAGCAGCGCTTCTTCGGCTTCAAGCAATATCGTAACCTGGTCTAATCAAGTCAATTCAGACTTGGGAAGCCTAGTCTCTGCACAGAACAGCATCCAAAGCAGTCTTAATACTCTCAACAATCTCGTCACAGGAACAGACGCTTTGGACATTCAATCTTCAAAGCTATCCTTACAACAACAAGAACAAAGCTATGCCAACTATTTCATACGCGCACCTTTCGACGGCATAGTCGGACGCATTCCCGTTAATCAATACGACCAAGCCAGCGGTGGCACTGTGATTGCGACTATCGTAGGCCAGCAAAAGATCGCGACCATATCCTTGAATGAGATCGATGCCGCCAAAGTCCAAACTGGGCAGCTCGCCACTATCACCTTTGATGCGATCGATGGTTTGACCGCGACGGGTACAGTCAGTCAAGTCGATCTTGTAGGCACGGTTACACAAGGAGTCGTCACCTATAACGTGAAAATTTTAGTGAATTCTAACGACCAGCGCATCAAGGCTGGTATGAGCGTCAATACCACGATCATCACGAGCCAAAAGAGCGGTATCATGATCGTACCTACGAGCGCGATAAAGACCCTGGGAAAAATCAGCTATGTGAATATTTTCGACAAATTACCTACTTCGGCTGCTTCTTCGACTTCAATTTCCAATCGAAATGGTTTCGGCAGTACAACAGGTAGATTCAATGAGCAATTCGCTTCAACGACCTCAACGGATAGCAGTGTAAATTCAAATAGTAGTGTCTATTATAGACGCAATGCCAGTACAACCTACAATGGTTCATTCGCTGGTTCCGGTTCAAATACCAACGGTACAAATAATTCACAGGGTCAAAATCGCACCACCACTATCACCTCAACAACTGCACCCAGACAACAGACGGTCACAACAGGTGTTTCAGATGATACGAATACGGAGATCACTAATGGCTTGAACGGCGGCGAATGGATAGTCACCAAGACAATCACGACCGGTACAGCCGCAACGACAGCTGCTCCGAGCATCTTGAGCAGCTTGGGAGGCAATCGTGGAACGACGGGAGGGGCAGCGACGAGAGTGACCGGAAGGTGATCGGTTGAGTCTCAGACAAACAATCAAAATCATGATAGAAATCAAGAACATAAAAAAGACCTACATCACGGGAGATGTCGAGACACATGCTCTGCGAGGCGTTTCATTCACGGTCGAAGACGGAGAATTCGTGGCCATCATGGGCCCTTCTGGATCGGGCAAATCTACGCTCATGCATCTGCTCGGCGCGCTCGACACCCCGACTTCGGGAATCTACAAGCTAGACGGACATGATGTATCCAAATTCAGCGACGATGAGCTCGCAGAGATCAGAAGGAATCGCATCGGCTTCGTATTCCAATCGTTCAACCTCCTCCCTCGAGCCACCGTGCTACGAAATGTCATGCTTCCCCTCATATATGCGAACGTCCCTACAGAGGAACGAGAACGTCTTGCTCGCATAGCCCTCAAGAATGCCGGCCTTGATGAGGATCGATTCAACCACAAAAGCAACCAGCTTTCCGGAGGCCAGATCCAGCGCGTAGCGATCGCCAGAGCACTGGTGAATAATCCATCTTTGATACTCGCTGATGAACCTACCGGCAACCTGGATACTCAAACCGGAAATATCGTTTTGGGCACTTTCCAACGTCTGAATGAGGATCTGAAACGCACTATCATATTGATCACTCACGAAAAGGACGTAGCCGAACATGCCGATAGGATAATTCATATCAGGGACGGGGAGATAGTGGAGGATGGGAGGAAGCATACCAAGCGCGTTATTAAGCATGAACAATAAATCAAAAATGAAAAATCAAATATCAAAAATACAAAGGAATAAAGTCAAAAATCAAGTAGCAACGCTGTATTATTTTTGAATATTTTAATTTGTATTTTTGATATTTGATTTTTAATTTTTAATATATTTATGACCATCCGAGACACCCTACATGAGACTTTTTCCGCCCTGACCGCCAACAAGGTGCGCACTTCTTTGACCATGCTTGGCATCATCATAGGCATTAGCTCTGTCATCACCATGGTCTCGATCGGCCAAGGAGCGCAAGGCGCTATACAGAGCAGTATCCAATCGATCGGTTCCAACCTCATCATCATCTATCCTGGTGCTCAACGAGGACCTGGCTACCAAGTATCGACAGGTCGTGGCTCTTCACATACTCTGACACCAGGAGACGCATCTGCCATGGAGCAGAATGTAGCCAATATAGCCGCCGTCTCACCAGAAAGCTCCGGAAGATACCAAGTGACTGCCAAGGGGACGAATACGAATACCAGCGTCACTGGAGTCACATCTGCCTATACGGCCGTGCATAACGTTCAGGTCAGCGACGGCGCATTCATTACAGATTCCGACAATACAAACCTCCGTAAGATCGCAGTCATCGGCCCTACCACGCGCGACGACCTTTTCGGTGCTGGCAGCGATGCTATCGGCCAAGTCATCCGCATCAAAGGCTTGCAATTCACGGTAGTGGGCATAACGGTTTCAAAAGGAAGCAGCGGATTCAACAATCAAGATGACGCGATCTATATCCCTCTTTCAGCGGCTCAACTCTTCCTTGTTGGAGATTCATCTTATGTATCGACTATCAGCGTATCTGCGGTTTCAGCTGATGTCATGACTCAAGTGCAGAACGATATCACGACCATGCTTTTGGATCGCCACCATATCAGCGACCCTACTCAAGCAGACTTCAATGTCTTGAATCAAGCTTCCATCGTGTCCGCCGCTTCCAGCGTTACGAGCACCTTCACTCTCTTATTGGGAGCTGTAGCGGGAATATCACTCGTTGTCGGAGGCATAGGCATCATGAATATGATGCTCACCACAGTCACAGAGCGCACGCGCGAAATCGGCTTGCGCAAAGCCATCGGCGCCAAGAGGCGCGATATTAATATCCAATTCTTGACTGAAGCTGTAGCTCTGACAGTGATCGGCGGCGCTATCGGAGTAGCTCTAGGATGGGGCGCTGCATATGCGGTTACAAAGCTGGGCTTGCTCCAAACATCGATCTCTATGTCATCAGTCCTTCTCGCCTTCGGCGTCTCAGCCGCTATCGGCATAGTTTTCGGGTACTATCCAGCAAGGAGAGCATCGAGGCTCAATCCTATAGAAGCTTTGCGATATGAGTGATACAATAGGAGTATGAAAAAGAATCTGACTTTGATTGCAATCTTGATCGTGCTTATCGCCCTTTACGCAGTAGTCAGTTCCAATATAAAACACTCCAAACCTACAACCGCTATTCCAACGAACCCTCTCGTGAGCAGCGCCTCCATTCCAGTCACGATTATCTCTCAAAAATCAGACGCTACTTCATCTCCGAGCATTTCCATTGAATATCCTCAATTCCCCTCTTTGTCTCAAGGATTCAATGGCGAGATAAGCGATGCGGTAAATAGCCGCTTGGATGATTTCAAAAAAGAGATCGCTGACAATGAAGCAGCTAGACGAGCGACAGCAAATCCGAAGGCAGTCATATCTCCTGGAGCATATTCTTTCATCGCTTCATGGCAACAGGCGCAGATCAACGGCAAGTACCTGAGTTTCGTCATCCGCTTCGATTCATTCACCGGAGGAGCCAATGAGAATCAAGATATGCAGACTTTCAATTATGATGTCTCCGCCAAAAAAGATATGACCTTAGCAGATCTATTTCCCAACACACCCGATTACTTGAATATCATCGCTTCATCGTCTCGCAAACAGCTCATGGATGAGTTCTTGGGGACTTATGACATCGAAGTTCCTATAGAAATGGTCGATGCAGGGACACAGCCTATCGCAGATAATTTCAGCGATTTCACTTTCAATGACTATCAAGTCACCTTCTATTTCCCAAAATACGCCGTGGCGCCAGGATCATTCGGCGAGCAACAAGTCAAACTACCGAGGAATCTGAACAGATAGGCTTGCAGGTCTATTTCCCTAGCCTTTCTATTTCATTTTCATAGCAACTCTACGAGCGCTATCGGTCGCGTCACGCTTCACCGTCATAGCTCCACGGCCGATGGTATTCCAATGCTTCTTGAGATCTTCCGATAATGACTCGATCTCTTCTCGGCCCGCTCTCTTGCCTTTTTTATAATCTGCAGCGACAGAATCGATGATCTCTTTATAGATCGATTCGCTGACTTCACGCGACTTCTCCAATCTCTCCACAACATCGCCTTTCATCTTGATCGCCCAAGCCTTCGCTCGCTCCTGATGCTTCTTACCCTTTGGTCCAAGGAAATAGTAAGCCGCCGCCAAACCCGCAATACTCGCGCCCAAGACTCCTAATTTCACTGCACCAGAGCTTTTCTTTGTAGTTTTTTTCATATTATTATATTAATTACGCTATTAATCAATCTCGATCGATGATCGCGCTATCTTTTTTCGCAGACGGCCTCCTCTTTCGTGGCCGGCGTGTGAAGAAGCGAAATATCGGATTATCCTCGAATCTTTCACGCAGATCCAAAATTAATTCTTCTGATTCCTTGAAGCTGTCTTTCAAGGCTTCCGACAGCATATACAGATTCCTCCCCGCCTTGATCAGATAATAAAGAAGGATAGAGCTCAAGATCGCCAAAACGACCGCCGCTATGGATGATACAAAGAAGAATATATCGGCTTTTATGAAAGTCTCCATATCAGTTGCTGATCTTTGACACCATTGATAACGGCTTGTCGGAAGAAGTCAAAGGCACCCCTGCATTCTGTTTCAAGGAATTCATTACCAAATCGCTATGACCCATATAGAATATCGCCAGCTTATCGTTGACATAGACATGCATGTCTTTCTTCCATATCGGCCTTGTAGCGCTTGGAGCGAACTTCCCAGCCAGAATCAACGCATCTTTCATGGCTGAATCATGATCTGCATATTCGAAGACTTGGATATTATCTCCTTCTAGAGCGATCACCTTCCCATCGACCGTGAATGGAGACCTTGTGACGTGTGCTGGCGCCACGGGAGGAGAACTGGTTCCGAGAAGTCTTTGCATCAACAACGTCGTCTGTAAACCGGTTTTTGATCCACGATCATTCATGGCTTTCGTGATAACTGGGACTGCTGATTGGATGAAGAATAGCTTGATGAAGAGCGTTGGCATTATTATCATGTCTATGAGAAAAGCCCACATCACTACTTTCATCAATATTCTTTCCGATCTTGATGGGGACATAAGAAAGACTGGTGTGAAAGCCCTCGCCCGGCGATTTGTGAGAGATAATAAATGCATAGATTGTTCTCAGGTAATGAAGCATGATAGATATATGGCTCATCGTACAAGGTAGATGACGCAAAAAGGGCGCTTGTATTACAAGAATTTGATTTTATGCAGAGGTGTCACCTCTGCGGATTTCTCTTCCCTCTCCCTGCCCTTAGAGCATTCGCGATAGGAATGAAGTCTGTAAGAAAATTATAAGTCGCCGCGCCTGCAGGCCCGATCACGCCAAAAGTGACCAGAGCGAGGCCGATAGTGTTGGTGATCGCCCAGATCCAGAAGCTCTGCTTCATGATAGTGATGACCTTATCGGATATCCTCATGACCTCCGGCAGACGATCTAGTTTATCTTTCATTATAGTCACGTCGGACGCTTCTATAGCCGCATCAGCTCCTATGCCGCCCATAGCGATCGAAACATCAGCCAAAGCTAGAGAAGCGGCATCATTCACGCCATCGCCGATATAAGCAACAGCGCCATGACCAGCCTTCTTGCCTGAATGCTCTTTCTCGAATTTGGCGATGAATTCCACCTTGCCTTCCGGCGTCAGATTGGCATGATAATGCATGATGCCGAGCTTTTTGGCGACTTCCGCGGCGGCATGTTCATTGTCTCCGGTGAGCATATGCCATTCTTTGACGCCTAGAGCATGAGTCTCAGCAATGATCGCGCTAGCATGCGGTCTAAGCTCGTCGTGATAAGACATGAGCCCAGCCACCTTGCCATCAATAGCCAGACAGACCACCCCTCTACCGGAATCTTTTTCAATGACGATATCTTTCTTGATCTGCTCTGGTATATGGCACTTCTTCTGTTCCATGAAAGAAAGGCGTCCCAAGAACAATTGTTGGCCTTCATGTTTATAAGATATGCCTTGCCCTGGCACTTCTTCAAATTCTTCAGGTGTATGAGATTTAAAACCATTCTCTCTGCCATATTCTATGATTGCCTTGGATACAGCATGATTCGATTCTGAAGCGCCAATGACAAAGCGCCTCGAGACTTCTTCTTTTGTCAGTGAATCTGAATATGACCTCACGTCCACTATCTTGGGCTTTCCTCTAGTCAAAGTGCCGGTCTTGTCCGTCAAAATGAATTTGACCCTAGAAAGCTGCTCGAGGACACTCGAGCCCTTCACAACTACGCCGCGCTTTGCTGCTAGTGTTATGGCGGCAGTGAATGCCAAAGGAATAGCGACGGCAATATCATCAGCGCAAACCACCAAAAGGATCGCTAATATCTCTCTGGATGATAGGCCCAAAGAGAACATGGCGACCGAGGCGAGCAGCGATAGCACGATATACCATTGCGTGAACCTATCAGCCGCTCGCTCTGCTTCATTCTTGCCCCGGCTGGCTTCTTCGACCAAAGAGACGATCTTGGAAAGAGTCGTATCCTTCCCCACCTTTTCCGTCCTAACAATCAGAGAACCGGCATCGTTATAGGTCGAAGTGAATACCTTATCGCCAGGCTTCTTTTGTACTAGCTCGCTCTCGCCTGTGAGAGACGATTCATCGACATCGGCTTGGCCGGAAACCACAATACCGTCAACAGGCATACGATCGCCGTCTTCGACTATCACTTCATCGCCAGGCTTCACCTCGCTTATATGCACTTCCTTGACGGCATCATTGACGCGCAAGCGCACGCGTTCCACATGGTATTTCATCAGGCTCTGGATCGTCTTCTTTGCGCGCATCTCTGTGATATGCTCGAAAACTCTGGAGAATGCCAGCATCAGGGTGATGAAGGCTGCCGATCTCCATTCATGCGATACCAATGAAAAGATCAGAGCGATAGAAGCCAACAAGTCCACAGACAGCCTTTTTTTGAGAAGGCTCTTCACCGAGCTCACAGCGACAGGTATCAATCCCAGAATAGAAGGCACCGCCAAGGCGACGCCGAACCATGACTCTTGGACGAAAAATGACATGATCACGATGATCGCCACGAATGCAATCAGAATGATATCGAATATATAGAAAGCTTCCTCTTCAAGGATTGAGAATCTTGAGAACCGGTTGTGTGACTCTTGAATTATAGGAGACGTCATTGAATTAAATCATACCATATTCGTTATATCCCTTGGATATATAGTATTCAAAGTCCAACTAAAGGCTATTCTGATGCGCTTTTTCCATGAGGCGAATTTGAAAAGATAGATCGTGCGCCATATCCACCAGGTTAATTTGCCGCTCGTCTTCCAAGAGAATATCTGTCCGACAGCGAACCATTGTCCTACCGAGACCAAGGTGCCCTTAGGGTGATATCGGAATGGTTTGAGCTTCTTTTGCTTGATCAAAGCTACGATATTTCGGGCAGCATTGCCGGCTTCCTGCACAGCGGTCTGACCCAGCATCGGCGCCAGCTTGATAGGTGTCTGGTAATGATCTGCTGTGGGCAGAGTGAATGCGGCTATATCTCCTAGAGCAAAGACCCTCTCTTCTCCCTGCAATCGCAAGTACTCATCCACCGCCAAGCGCCCGGAGATCAGAGTTGGTTGGTCGTCCTTGAATTCCGGAACACACGGCTTGACTCCTGCTGCCCAGATGACGGTCGAAGCTGCTATGATCTGATCCGGCTGCGATACAGAATGATCGGGCAGATCTCCGCTTTCCGAAACAGAGACCCCATGCGGCCCTACTGCAGTTACCTTCTTGCCTAGACATAGAGTCACTCCTGCTTCCTTCAACCTATCGGATGCCGCTATTCTCAATTCCGAGTCTAACTGAGGCAGTATCTCGCTCCCTCCGTGAATGAGCGTTATTGTGGCCTCTTCTGGAGAACACCTACCAGCTTCTCCTGCAAGGCAGTCAGTATCGGAATAATAGCGTGCGATCATACCTCGGACCATTTCTGCCAATTCAGAAGCAACTTCTACTCCGGTAGGACCGCCTCCGACAACAGCAAAAGAGAGAGCTTCCCGGCGCTCTTTTGGATCATCAATGAATATAGCTTTTTCAAAAGCGCTTATGACTCTATCACGGATCTTGGCTGCATCTGATAAAGTCTTCAGAGGCAAACAGAATCTCTCTGCGCCGTTTATCCCATAATATTCTGTCACTGATCCAGTAGCGATGATCAGGTAATCATAAGGTATGGTATGCCTTATCTCATTGCCATATATGTGTACTCTCCTTTCAACAGTATCGATCGAGTCGATGGAGCCTTGGCACATCCTTATGCCAGAGCCACGGAATATCTCGCGTATAGATTCTGCAACGCTCGTTGCTGGCAAAGCCCCAGTTGCGACTTCATGCAAGAGCGGCGTGAATAAGAAATAATTGGTCTTGTTGACTATAGTCACATCTATCTCGCCTCTTTTCACGAGAGGCGCCAAACCCTTGGCGGCGTAGGTTCCGCCAAATCCGGCTCCAAGGATGAGGATGTGAGGTTTGAGGGTGGGCATAAAATAAATCAAAAATGAAAAATCAAATATCAAAAATACAAAGGAATAAAGTTAAAAATCCCGCGACGAGGTTCGTTATTTTTGAATATATTCCTTTGTATTTTTGATATTTGATTTTTCATTTTTGATTTATTTTCACGCTCCCGCTATCATTATCGCCACATACAATACTCCTGCTCCGAGCAAAGTCATGACGGTCGTCAAGAATTTGGGATGAGCATGCTGGCTCTCTGGTATGAGATCGCTTGCGCCAATATATAGAAAGAATCCGGAGAATATTGCCAGAATGATGCTTAAACCTTGCTCCGGCACTTTGAAGAAAAGAGTCGAGACCACACCGAGTACAGGCGCGATAGCATCGATGAATAGCCAGCGAAAAGCTTTGGCGCGATTCCCACCATTTTTCAAGATCATATTAACGGTGTTTATACCGTCAGAAAAGTCATGAGTCAGAACTGCCGCAGTGATGATCGCTCCTACAACTGCAGAGACTTGAAAAGCCAAACCGATAGCAACTCCATCGAGGAAACTATGAAATGAAAGGCTGGAAGCACCGAGAATGCCCCGGCCGGCAGGTTTTGAATCCAAGGCATTCAGATCATGGTCGTTGATATCTTGATCGTGTCCATGCCCGTGGAGAAATATCAATCGATCGAGAATCAGATAGGTCAGAAAGCCGGCGGCAGTTATCGAGAGCATCGTCGAATCTGAATAGTAACTGACACCCAATTGAAGCGATTCAGGCATAAGATCGAAAAAAGCCACGGCAATGACTGCCCCAGCTGAAAACCCCAAAATCAGATGTAGCTTGTCTTTCAATCGCAAAGCAAACAGGCCGCCCAAAAGAGTCGCCAAGAATGCGGCTAGGACTATGATGATTAGCATGGATAAATTATAGCACTTTTTGACGACCGGTAAGGACCGCCTCCGCTCTTTGCAAGAGCTACAGCGTGTCGAGGTCGGACCTCGCGATAGAGCCATCATTTTGGGCGAGGTCTGACCTCGCCCGATCGAATGCTCGATCTGCAGACCACTTGTCTGCTCCATAAAAGAATACCGAGAGCAGAGCGATAGTCAAACCGAAATCTCTCACCCCGATCTGGCCATATCCGACGGTATAGGTTATCTCTAGCAAATGAAGAGCTAATAGGATCGCCGCTATCCGAGTGTAAAATCCCGCCAAAAGTGCCAAACCGGCGATGACCTCAAATAGGCCGTTGAGATGGACAAGGCCTATCTGACTTATGGGCAGAGCGTGAGTCCAATCCGGTAAATAGCCGACCCATAATGAAGCGTCTAATAGTTGCTGGGCGCCGAACCAGATGATCACTAGGCTTATGCCGATACGAAGGATGATGGGGGCAGTTGTACGCATGTTATTTTAAATTAAAATGTAATTATTACCCCGCTCCCTCCTCGGCGCGACGAAGTGCCTTCGTTTTGCTTCGCTACGCTCCGCAAAAGTCGCCACTTGTCGCCGCCTGCGACGGTCGCGGCTAACGAAATTCACTGCGTCAGTGGTCCCAACAAGAAGCTCGCTAATTCAGTCGCAGGCCTCCTCTGTCCTCCATGCTGGCCATTGAAAGCACTGCTACCATCGATCCCGCACATGGATATTATGGCGCCCGCTCCGCCAGGATGCTGGCTTATCCATGAAGTTACGTCATAGACCTTGCCGTTCACTGCCGTCCAACAGCTGCTCGCTGTGGCATGAGCTTTGACTTGTGCCATAGTATAGCCGCTGGGAGCAGTCGGAGTTACCGATGGTTGCGCCACGACCGGCGTAGATACCGGCTTCTGAACAACTGGAATAGTCACGCCTGAAGGAGGAACGACTGGAACACTGCCGCTTGTCGTTGTATCGCCTATGCTAGTGCTAGAAGCTCCAGAACTAGCATTAGAACTGAGTATGATATAAATAGAACCTACTAATAAAACTACCAAAACCGCAAGGCCGATCATTGATTTTGTATTATTCATGCTTGAATATGATTATATTGTCCTGTTAATACTCAAATGGGATACGATTTGGTGCAACAATCCTATTCCGGCCTGACCTTCCAAGTGAATATCAACCACGCCACGAATACGACTATTCCCGCTACATAGACCGGCGTTTCCGGAGCCAATTCAGCAGCGAGGAATCCCGACAAGATCGGCGGTATGGCCTGAGCCAATGAAGTGACGCTCATATTGATACCTAGCACTTCCCCCTGCATAGCTGCCGAGGCTCGTTTGCTGACTAGAGCCGGAAGGTATGCCATCGCTAGGCCGTTTGCGAGCGAAAATAGAGGCACGATGAGCATCAGACCGATTATAGAATGAGGGAAATAATAGGCGAGAATGGTCAGAGATCCAAAGAACAAAGACCAACGGAGAATCGAGACATCGTTATAGCGAGATGATATATACCTAGAAATGAAGGCTTGAACCAAAGCTATCCAGATGCCTCCATATGCCAGATACAGCCCGATCCCTTTTTCTCCGAATCCAAAACGATGGATCAGATAGACACTGAGGAAAGTTGCGAAGAATGAAAAGCCGGCTTGGAAGAAGAAATTGGAGGCGAATACATACCTCAACCTCTTCATGGAATATGCCACGGTCAAATGTTTCAAAGCGGATAGCCAAGAAGACGGAGTGCCTCCTTCTGGCTTATGAGTCTCCGGCAAGATGAAAATTATAGCCAAAACATCCAAAGCCGATAGACCGGCGGCGATCACGAATGGCGTCAAGATACTGAATGAAGTAAAGAGAGTATGATCCGACAATATTCCACCGATCAAAGGCCCGGCGATGAATCCCAAGCCATAAGCCGCGCCGATCAGCCCAAAATTCTTGGCACGATCCTTCTCTGCCGTGACATCGGCTATCGCGGCTTGAGCGACGGAGATATTGCCTCCAGTGATGCCATCCAAAATCCTAGCAATGAAGAGGATAGTCAAACTCTTCGTCAAGATGCCGATTATGAAGAGGATATATGAGACAGATGTGCCAGCGAGCGACACAGCCAGAACTTTCTTGCGGCCATAGATATCAGAAAGCTCTCCCAAAACCGGGGTGGCGAAGAATTGCGCTAGAGGCAAAACTCCTATCAGAATGCCCAAGATGATATACCCGTAGGAAATAGGAGTACCCTTGGAAAGCAGAAAGAATGGCGAATCTGGATTTGCCAAAAGCTGGGGGATGACCGGTATCAAGATGCCGATACTGATCATATCCAAGAGCACCGTGAAGAAGATGATCGGCAGAGCGCGGCGGGAGTGGATGTTGGACATATGAGAAAGTTATCTTAGTGTCCAGCCTCCGTCAACAACGATGATCTGTCCTGTCACATAATCAGCTCCTGGAGAAGCTAGGTAGACGACAGCATTGGCTATATCTTCAGGCAGACCCATCCGCTTCCAAGGGATCATTTCATTGAATTGTTTGACTTGCTCATCGGTTACTCCACTAGACCCAGGAGTGCTGATGGAGCCAGGCGCCACTGCATTGACATTTATCTTCTTTGGCGCAAGCTCCAAAGCGAGAGCTCTAGTCATTCCGTTTATACCACCCTTTGAAGCACAATAATGCGTGAGCCCTTCGAAGCCCACAAAAGAAGCTATGGAAGAGATGCTCACGATTTTTGCTCCATCCTTCATGACCTTGGCCGCGGCTTGTGAGCACAAGAAAACGCTCTTGAGATTCACATCCAAGACCTTATCCCAATCACCTTCTGTCAATTCCATGAATGGCTTGAATGGGAAGATGCCCGCATTGTTGACCAGAATATCCAAAGCCCCGAAATTATCTATAGCGGACTTGATCAACAAATCAATATCTCCCTTGAGCGAAACATCGCATTGAACAGCAACACATTTTGACCCAGTAAGCTTTTCTATTTCGACAGCTGACGCCTCATTAGTAGCCTGATCAAAATCCCCCATGACTATATTGGCTCCACCTTTGGCTAAAGCTAGGGCGATACCATAGCCTATGCCTTTGGCGGCGCCAGTGACTATTGCGGTTTTATTATTGAACATGATATGAAAGGTTAGGGATAAACTGTGTCGCAATTATATCATACAAAATCCCGCAATCTTTTATTGCGGGATTTTGTTAAGCGAGCCTAGGCAATATTATTGCTTTGGGCGAGCTTCGGAGACGACGAGCTGTCGGCCATCGAGCTCAGAACCATTGAGCTTTGCGACAGCGGCATCTGCATCGGCATCGTTCGCCATAGTGACGAATCCGAAACCGCGAGAACGGCCAGTCATCTTGTCCGTGAGGACATCGGCTTGCTCAACGGCGCCGACCTGCTCGAAGTGCTTGCGCAATCCGTCGCTGGTCGTGCCCCAGGCAATCGATCCTACGAAGAGTCTTTTCGACATATTCTATACCCGCACACTGCAATCCCGAAACGACACACGAGCTAAGAGATAGGAAAGAATGGACGAGAAGCACCTCACCCGCTCTTTCCTACCTCATATCTCATCCGCGCTGGAATGAGTTACGGAACACTCGTCTTTAGTAGTAACACGCAAGGACGAGAAACCTGCGTGATATAAGCATTACATATTTTCCGTTTCAAATCAACTTCGAAATCCTGAGCTCGTTTAATATCATTTTTCTGGTTCGGTTAAAATCGCCCTAGCAATTGCAACCGAACCAGAAAAATGATATTAAACGAGCTCTATAGAAACTATATGATATAATCAATAAATCAATTAACCATCCAACAAAATGCCCACAACAACCCCTGCAAACAAGATCAAGATAGGCTGGTTCTCATTCTCATGCTGCGAAGACAATACTGTTGTCATGACCGAAGTCATGAACGATCACTGGGAAGAATGGAAGCAGATCTTCGATTTCCGTCATGTCAGGGTCCTAAAGTCCAAAAACATCATGGATTCGTTCGACATCGCTTTCATCGAGGGCGCCATGGCCGGCCCAGAACAAGAGGAACAGGTCACCAAGATCAGAGGCATATCCAAGAAGCTCGTCGCCGTCGGCGCCTGTGCCATTACCGGGCTCCCTTCTGGCCAAAGGAATAATTTCTCCGAAGAGCAAAAAGCCAGCATCGACTTCTTGGTGACGCGCTTTGGAGGCCTTCCTTCCGTCAAAAAAGTATCCGATGTAGTCAAGGTAGACGTGGAGATACCAGGATGCCCTATGGATCCGAAGGTATTTTTGGAGAAAGTGAACGGATTAGTAGCAGAATTACGGGCTGTTTGAAGTCGAATCGCGTCAGCCGCGACCGTCGCAGGCGGCGACAAGTGGCGACTTTTGCGGAGCGCAGCGGAGCAAAACGAAGGCACTTCGTCGCGCCGAGGAGGGAGCGGAGCAATTAAAGGATAATGCTAAAAATCACTAACATGCACAAAGTAGACATAGACATGGAGCACATAACGAAAGTGGAAGGCAACGCTTCCCTTCACTTGAAAGTTGAGGACGGCAAAGTCACAGACGTTAAATTCGCCATCGACGAATACAAGCGCTTTTTCACCGAAGCAATGAAGGGCAAAGCCGTAGCCGCCATTCCTGCACACCTCGCCCGCATCTGCGGCACTTGTTCGAACGCTCATGTCATGTGCAGCATCGAAGCTTGCGAGAATGCGCTGGATATCACACCTTCTCCTCAAACAAAACTATTAAGAGCCCTGACCATGCACGGCCTTATTATCCGAGATCATGCCCTACATCTATACCTCTTTTCAATGCCAGACATCTTTGGAGTAGACGCCTTCCTCGATCTCGATGAATCGAATCCAGAGCAGCATCAAATTTTACACGACGGATTCGACACAAAATCAGCCGGTAATTATCTGGCAACTCTAATAGCCGGTAGAAGCGTTCACGCCACATATCCAGTAATAGGAGGCTTTCTCCATTTTCCAGACGGTGCTGGTGTTGAGGAGGCAATTGAGAAGTTGAAGCGTGTGCGTCCAGCCGCGCTTCGCTTGATTGAAATATTCAGAAAAGCTCCCTTCCACTTCGACCGTAAGACCAAGTACATGGCCATCATCCCTAATGGTAATTTCGGCTATATCGGTGACACTATCATCACTAGCAGGAATGAATCGTACGGCAAAGATCAATTCCGCAATCACCTCGAACATGTAGTCATGCCTTATTCGCAAGCCTCCGCTTATACCTATAAAGGTGAAGACTATATGGTCGGCTCTCTGGCCCGCATCAATCTAGCCAAGGACAAGCTACATCCAAAGACCAAAGAATCCATCAAAGATGTTTTGGATCTTTTCCCCTCGACGGACATCTACTACAACAATCTCGCCCAAGCCATCGAGATCCTTCATTCGATAGATGAATCGAAAGATATACTCACCAATAATGAGTTCAAGCCAGAACCGGTCATCAAGGCCGAGTTTAAAGATTCTGTCGGCATAGGAGTCATCGAAGCTCCTCGAGGCACTCTCTATCATAAGGTCGTAATAGGCAAAGACGGCATCGTCAAAGAAGGTGAAGTGGTTGTTCCAACAGGTCAGAATCAGATCAATATCGAGCGCGATATCGGCACTCTAGTCACCGGCCTTATGGCTGACGAGAGCATGACCAAGGAAAAGATCGAACATGAGATCGAGAAGCTCATCCGCGCTTACGATCCTTGTATGAGCTGCGCCACTCATTTCTTGAAAGTGGAGTGGGAAGAAAGCCACTAGCTCTGAAAGGACTGGCTTTTTCTGAATATTTCACTATACTATGAAAAGCAGCACAAAAATGAAAACGAATAAACCATTATCAGGAAAGCAAGTTTACTTGCGGCACTCTTTCCCTTGCGCAGAAGGCCGATGCCTCAGAGGAGAAATCACTGAAGACGATCTTGAGAAGCTGAAACAGCTCGTGGCCAGCAATGAAGAGCCGGACTCGGAATTCTTGCGGCATTGTTTTCCGCTTTCGTTCGGTCCGTTCGAAGCGCGCTACCTGAATGATTCGAGAGGAATGTGGAATCCAGAAGTAGTGAGAGAATTCTGGGTAACATGTCACGGTCGGAATGGCGATGAGAAGCTGAACTCGTGCCGAGTCGAAGAAGCGGCTGTCGTAAAAGCTATCGTCCGTGAATTGAAAGGCAAAGGCACCTTGGTATCTGTAATGTATCCAGGTGCGCATGACACCTTCTTCGCGCTCAACATCTACGACATCGTCTTGACTGACGGCGACACGGTAAGGCTTCATCAGAAAGTCGTTATCGAAAAAGTCTCATGACACGCCACCTTCGGATGGCGGTCTTTTTTTGTGATTAACCGCTGATAGCTGATAGTGATTAGCCACTAGTGGCTATACCCTAATCGAGGCTAGTCGCTAATTCCAACAATCTCCCAATCTCCTCAACCGCCTTTTCCTCTCCAACATCAACCGGCACTCCGATCACCTTCACGGTGTTTAACTTCCCCAGCTTCTTCAAAAATCTCAGATTCGCCAGGGCATCGAAGTCATGCATCGAAAGGCTCGGCGCGGGCTTGAATTTATCGATATCTTCAAAGAGCTTTACTTCTTTGATTCCAACAACAGTATCGAGAACGATCACATCTTCCGGCATATCCCATTCCTCGTTTGGATCTTTCACCACGAATTCAATGCCTGGAAATCTTTCGCGCAACTGAGGCAAGATCTTCAAAGGCAGAGAATCCATTGGTAGGTCGGAGTTTCCGAAGGCGAAGATGGTCATAGTTTTATAACTGCATTGTACTACAACGGTATGCCTTTGCCATGAATTTAATGCTGGTTGAAAAAGCTATATTTGTAGACACAGTCCTTAAGTAAGTTCAACAAGTAAGTGCAACACCCCATGCTTCTAATGGTGATTGCCAGTTAAGCCGTTTTCTCGGTCTTGAATTGATTTCCAGCTCGACTGCGCGAATAGTTTCATCCGGTATCATATCGAAGTCTGTCTTCTTTGGGAAATAGTCTCTGATGAGTCCGTTGGTATTTTCATTCGTTCCGCGCTCCCAAGAATGATACGGATGAGCAAAAAAGCATTTTGCCTTGGTCATCTCCTCGATCTTCTGCCAGTCTCGATTTTCTGGTCCATTGTCCAAGGTGACTGTCTGCTTCAATCGCTCCGGAACAGATCTGAATCGGTATGCCATCGCTCCGACTGTTGCGACCGATGTTTTTGCTTTGATCTTGGTCATGAAGAGCAATCCAGTTTTTCTTTCGACGAGGGTATTAATCCCAGGCTTGTGATCCTTTGATTCAACGGTATCACCCTCCCAGTCCCCGACACGTTCTCGGTCGTTCACGACCCCCGGACGCTCATCAATCGAAATACCCATTGGTTTAAGCACTCTCTGGCACTTCCGCTGGCCTTTAGGCACTCTTCTCCTTCGTTTGCAACGCAGATACCATCTCAGGTCTTCGCCATGCGTCCGGAGGTCGGGTGATCCGATTCGATATTGTGCGAAGATGAATTGGTATATCGCTTCATGTGACACGGTTTCTCCGATATCTTTCTTCATCCTTCCAGAGATCTGTTCTGGCGACCACCTCAATCGAAGGTGCTGACGCACGTAGCTCCTAATCGTCCTATTTTTCAATCTTAATGTTCTGCCTCTCAACTTTCTTTTCTTCAATGCTTTCTCATGTGCTAGCCGTGGAGTGTACATGTAACGCTCATGAGGAAGATTCCTTCGGATCTCCCGTGACACCGATGATGGCGAGCGGCACAGCTCTTCTGCAATGCTCCTGATCGACCTTTTGGCCCACAAACCTGCTTGGATCTTCTCACGCTCCTCAACCCCGAAATGTGTGTATTTCATACCCTGTATTTTAACGGGTGTTGCACTTCGGTGTTGAATCTGCCTTAGATGGACTTGACAGTTTGACTAATGTAATGCTATGATACCTGTGTAAGAGCACCTTGATTTCCGGACTGGCTTTTTGAAAGGAAGCCTGAGTAGTCCAAATATAATACCGAAAATGACTCTATGAAAAAGATCCTGATTCTATCCCTACTTCTCGTTGCAGCCTTGGTTGTCATTGACAATCAACACTCCACAATCGTCAGCTTGAAAGAGCAGGCAGTGCGACAAAAAGAGAACACGCAGCAAACGGCTCAAGATTCGGAGCTTGCGATAAAATTGGTCGAGGGTGGCACGTGGCATGTCATTGACAGCCACACCATTTCCTCAGGGCCGGTGGGTACAGGAAAGATTCTGAACCTCAGCGAGCCGTTGCGGCCCCAAGGAAATCGGATGGGCATCAAACATCCGGGTGAAAAGAACCTCAAAGTTCAATTCTCTCCGACAACCGCAAAAGGCATCGCCTATTCGGTTGCAGGAGGCCTGATTGCCTACGATTACTTGTGAGTAATGCAGTGACACCATTCAAGGCGACCACACCCCGTGGTCGCCTGAATTTTTGCCCAAATTTTCGTATCTATCACTCACGCACATTTCTGCAAACCAATTTATTGTCCATTCATTGTCACTCCCCCGCTCTCATACGCCGATACCCCTTCCAAGCTCGCCTTTACATTCAGGGAAATGTGACCGAGATAGTCATTCGAGACATTCCCCGTGCAGCCGAATTCGGGGACTGTCACGGGACCATTCAAGAAATAATCTTTATAAGCCATGAGGGTGACAGTTTCTAAACAAGCCGACGCATTCAATCGCGCCTGAATGCGCAATTCCCTTTGATTGACGGAATCGGCATAGAGAGCCGCTGAGACCAGAGAAGCCAGAGAGAAAGCGAGGGTACCAGTGGCGAGCAGGATTACCGCTGTGGTTGCGGTGAAACCACGGCAGAATTTGAAATCGAGCGCGGCGCATGTTCTTTTTTTGCCTCGGGCAATGCGATCTGAGCCGAAGCTACAATTGCCCGTATCTTGCTGCCTCCGGTAAAGCAAGATACGGCGGCAATTGG
>CAIKAN010000030.1 GCA_903825415.1 uncultured bacterium | reverse complement strand
CTTTGCTAAAGTTACTCAATACCAGATCGACAAAGCGGTTCGGCTTTTGAACGATCGACCGAGAAAACGGCATAACTATTCTACGCCGAGAGAAGTGTTTAGAGGGTGTAGTGATTCAAGCTAGAACTTGAGGTCTGACCTCTGCATCCCTACCATTTCTTAATCTCCAGAGCTTTCTCCGCCGCCCTCATTCTTTTAGCCAATACCAAAACTGATTCTCCACCTCTCGCCGAAGTTCATACGCGTCAGCATGTGAAAGCACTCCCATGTATGAACGCAGTGATCCAAATAAAGTGACCTCGCTGATAATCCCCCTCTTATATCTTTCGATCTGTTCTCTCAATCTTCTCATCATCCTACGCCTTGTTTTCATCCGCAGGACAATATGATATGGTAAAGCGACATATCCGAGAAAATCTATGCCGCGAGTACATCGCCGGATTTCAACTTTCTTGGGATGGAGTTCCAGTAATAATTTCCCTCGTAAAAATGAACCTATCATCGGCAAGATATTTTTCAGATAATCGACATCATTCGAAACGATCACGAAATCATCAGTGTATCGCGCGTAATTTTTTACTTTCAAAATATGCTTCATAAATTGATCAAACTCATTCATATAAACATTGGCGAAAAGTTGGGATGTAAGATTTCCGATAGGGATGCCTTTGCGGCGCAAGGTGCCGGAAGTACTCTCTCTCTCTCTCTCTCTCTCGGTAACGCCCCACGAATAGCTTCCAATGATCTCCCTCACAAGCCACTGAGATTCGGTATCTTTTACGCGCCTTTCAAGAATATCGATCAGTATTTTGTGGTCAACACTATCGAAAAATTTCCGTATATCGCACTTCAAGACAAAACACTGGCGCGTATAATTGGCGCTGACCTTGCGTATGGCATCCCGAAGATAGAACACGCCTTTGTGGGTTCCTTTATCTATCCTGCACGAAAAGGAGGAGGCGATAAATGTCTCTTCGAAGATTGGGTTCAACACCGAGAACAGCGCGTGATGAAGCACTCTGTCTCGCACTGTCGCTTTGTAGATGTGGCGCAACTTCGGATCTCTCACCCAAAATGCCTTGTATGGCCCATGCCGATAAGTGTGGTTGTGGAGGTCCCTATACAATCTGAAGATATGTTCTTCAAGCTCGCGCTCGAACCCTGCCACATCCGGTTTGTTACGCTTGTCGCTCTTGAATATATTCCATGCCGCCAAAATATTCTCCGGCGAAATGATTGAATTATAAATTTTGTTATAAAACTTCATGAAAAATATATGAACGACTTCGATATGCCCATATTCAGGAAAACATACGAATTATACAAGATCTTCTACGGTTACCGTGCTAGTGTCCCAAAACAAGATCGTTATACCATCTGGCAAAGATGCGAGACCCTTATCCTCGAAGCTTTGGAAGGGATCCTCTATGCTAGTCAAACCTCAAGACAGGAGAAATTACCGATCCTCGAAAGGACTAGCGTTAAACTCAACTTTCTCCGCGTTTTCGTGCGCCTCATGAAAGACACAAAAGCCGTCGATACCAAAAAGTACCTCATCATGGAATCCGCCATTGATGAAATCGGCAGGATGCTCGGCGGTTGGATCAGATCGACCAAAGATCGTTAGAAGAAACTCCCGCGAAAAGCGGGAGTTTCTTTAGGATAGCAGAGCGACTGCCTGGAGGAGGCCAGACCAAGATTGTCGTTGGTGTTGTCGTCCCAGTTGTTGTTGACCTTGAGACCGTCGGCATCGAACCTGCCGACATTCACGCGGTTACCGTCCGAGTCGAGAGATTGTCCGCTTCCATCTATGTCACCGAAGCTCGAGGTTTACCGCTTCAAAAAGCCTATATCCTCTTGCTCCTGAATTTTATTTGGGAGCAACCTTTGATGGCATCTCCGTAAGAAACGGACAAGAAGTTCAATCTCTATCCTCAATCGCACGCTGTCGTGATCCTTGGACCATTGACATTCTGGCGACATCTCAAAGATGAGATACCCTGCGAGGCTAAACCGTGGTCTAGCCTTCATTAGCAAGATCCATGCATAGTAGCTGATTTTATGATAAATAAAAAGCCTCCGGCAAATCTCCACGCCTGTTTTTCACAGGGGTAAAAATTTGCGCGGAGGCTCGAGAAATCAAGAAGCTCAAGGCCTCAAGATTTCAAGACTCAAACTTCCTGGAGGAGGCCAGACCAAGATAGCCGTAGGCGTAGCCGTCCCAGTTGTTGTTGACCCTGAGACCGCCGGCATCGAACCTGCCGACATCCACGCGGCAACCGCCCGAGCCGAGATCAGAGCAACGCACCCAGACTTCCTCGAACAGGAGTTCGCCGGTGGTGAGGAAGTGTCCGATGATCGCATACACCATTGTCTGCGCTTTCGGCGTCTCCTCGATATTCTCGTCAAGCAATCTCTGCTGCTGTTCCCATGTTTTGGTCAACGAATCTGGCACAGGAGTTTTGTGTACGAGCCACCACTCGAGCTGACCTTTTTCGTTGGCGAAGGCTTGGCCGTCATACCAGTCCTGATGGCATAAGAAACTCTTCTGGCCTTTCGGCAGTTTCACTTCCGCCATCTTGGTGCGAATCTCGACGACTGAAATCGGCGTGACAGCGACAAGCAAATGGGTATCTTTGCAGGCTTCGAGTGTAGCTTCCGAAAATGGGATCTCACTCATGTAGGCTATCTGCCGCCTTGAGAGGCTGACGCCAAAGTGCTTCACGGCCTCCTCGATACCGAAGAAGTTCGTACCCATGATCTCGCGGGCGCGGGCTTGGCTCGTGGTGAGCTCATAGCCGTTGTTTAGAATAAGGGCCGCAATACGGTCAGCAACACCTTGGGTGTTGATCATTTCGACTGCCTCATCGGCTCGATTTCCGAAAGCAGTCATGAGTGTGTCCCAAGCCCGATTGAGCAGGCCTCCGGTGATTTCTGTCCATTTTTTCATATTTCAACCTTCGCTGTGGGCTCCTCGGTATTTCCTTGGAGCGGCTGGCTATCCGGCATACGATCCGGAGATTACGGCCATCTCATTCAAAGTAACGAACTACTGAAGATGAGACGAGCTTGCTGGGGCCTATTTTAAGCCACAAAAAGCCCGCCTCATATACCTATATGAATCTTCATATTGCCAAAGAACTCTACCTCACAATGTTATCATATATAAGTATTTATGTCAAACTCCAAAAGATACCCCGTAATCAAACTACCACTTCTTAATCTCCAGAGCTTTCTCCGCAGCCTGCTGCTCTGCTTCTTGTTTTGAAGCCCCTGTTCCAGTAGCGATCTGCACATCACCGAGAAAGACCCCTAAAGTGAATTGCTTATTATGATCAGGGCCTGTCTCTTTCAAGGTCTTATACGAAGGAGTGATACCGACCTTTTCCTGTGCCTTCTCCTGGAAACGGCTCTTGGCATCTATCCAAGTTTTATTCTTGACGATCTCATCTATATCGATGACATTCAAAAGATGCTCCGAGATGAAGTTGGCAGCAGTATTATATCCTTGATCGAGATATACGGCTCCAATGACCGCCTCAACGGCATTGGCAAGGATGATATTGCGAGCGCGACCGAGGTCTTTGGCTTCTCCCTTTGAAAGCAAGATGAAATCATTGAGACCGATATGCTCGGCGACCTTGGTCAAGCTGACCGTATTCACCAAGGCAGAGCGAAAAGCCGTCAGCTCTCCTTCAGCCTTGTGAGGATATTTCTTGAAGAGGAAGCTGGTCACTATCAATTCAAGGACTGCATCGCCCAAGAATTCCATGCGCTCATTATGCTCCAAACCGGTACCCTTGTTCTCATTCAAAAAAGAGCGATGGGTGCAAGCCATGCGCAATAGAGCGAGATCAGTAAATTCTACGCCTATTTTTCTCGCCAAAGATTCAAAATCTGTTTTCATGGTCATATTCACGCCTTCTCATTCAATATCGTAACCGCCTTGGTCACAATCGGAAGGATATCGTTATAAAGATTCAATTCAAGGATATCGGAGAGCTTGAACCATTTCGCATCATCGAGCCCTGGCTTCTCTGCCAATTCCAGCTTCTTGAATTCAGATTCCGCTAGATAATAATGCACCTGCTTCCTGATCTTGCCCTTTTCTGGGTCATTAGCGAGATATTCATTTGTTCCTAGATCGGCAATGATATTCACATTTAGACCGATCTCCTCTTTGACCTTTGAAATGGTTCCCTCCTTGGGGTCTACCCCATCCAAGATCTTCCCTTTTGAAAGAGTCCAGTGCCCGAATGCATCATGTACGAATGCCATATAAGACTCCTCCCCGTCCTTGGCATAGACCACCGCCCCACCGAGATGCTGGATAGGCAGCTGTTCGAATGGCACTTCAGCCTTTTTCTTTTTGACTGTAACTGCATCCTTACCAGGCTCTCCAAGCTCTTTGTAGACAGCTCCGAGCACTCCATTCACGAAACGTCCGCTAGTCTCTCCTCCAAAAGTCTTGGCTAGCTCGATAGCTTCGTTGATAGCGACTTTTGCTGGCACTTCGCCGCGATCGGAGAAGATGAGCTCATACAAGCCTAATCGCAGGACATTGCGATCGACAGTAGAGATCTTGTCTATCGGCCAATCAGGCGCAGCCTTCTCTATGATCTTATCGATATCGCCCTGCTTCGATACAATGCCCTTCATCAGAGATTCAACGAATGAAAAATCGGACATGCCTGGAGCATATTCTTTGGTATTCCTAGCTATGATAGCCGATATATCAGCATCCGGTTGACCGCGAAAGTCCCACTCGAAGAGAGATTGTAGGACAACTGAACGTGAAAGGTGTCTATTTGCCATTTTTTAAATAAAGAACGGATCTGTTTTTCTATCTCAAGCAGAGACTCACGATTCATGATTTAAGCGATGATGATATCATCCTTTAAACCGTAAATCCTGGATCTACCTAGCTGTCTTGGCGCTGGCTCTCTTGGCCTTGGATGCGGCTTTGGCAGCGAGATCTAGCACCTTGCGGCCATTATACCATCCGCAATTCATGCAGATAGCATGGCTCTTGTGAGCCGCGCCGCAATTCTGGCACTTCGAAAGGCGTGCAGCATCCAAGGCGTGATGTGACCTCCTATTATCGCGATGGGATCGCGTTGCGCGCATTCGATTTACCATGAGAGATAGTATTGCATAGAATCATGAGAGATGCAACAAATCGCCGATAGATCCATCAAACTCACACGATCACAACCAAAACCGGAAAATGAGCAATCCAAAAGCATAAGAACTGGCATTGATTGCGACCGATAGACACAGCATTTCCCTAGCGCTCTTTCTTAATGAATAGACCAGAAGTCCCCACTCGACCACGACCACCACGATCTCCACTATCAATACCGATAGACCAGATGGGATCCATCCGTAAACGCTATTAAGCTGGATAAGATGATTCGCAGCAGGATTTGTGATCAGATTGATCAAGAATATAGCAAATAAAGAAGTCTTATCTCTATACCCGATAGAGATGGCAATAGCCATCTCTACGATGACAGTCAAAATCAATGCGATCAAGTATCCGCTAATTGGCGACATTTTGCTTTCTCAAAGCCCAAACACCGAATCCGGCGATAATGGCCAGAGCCACTATAGCTATCTCGTACACCATCGATGCATTGACGCTTGAAGATGGATCCGCACTCGGAGAAGAAACAGGTTTCATCTGTGGTGCGACTGGAACATGATTGCTGGGGGCCACTGGTGCTGGGGAAACAGACGGTAATGGTGATACTGGCTTAACGGGATGATTTCTTGGAGAAGATATGTTCGGGTTTATGACATCGGCATAGGAGATACTGGAAGTTGATATGAAAATTAAAGTGACTGCTACCATCAGACTAATTGATCCTGCGATTTTTCTCATGAATTTTGTATTACTTATAATAACTGCTGATAATTATAACAAATAGACCGATTATGCGCGCACTCATAAGACTATTGCAGGCATCCTTTTAAAATACGAATGCAGCCCGAAATATATCGCAATGGCCGATATCGCCGTAAGGATGGAAACAGACCACATCGATCCAAATACCGACCAGGATGGATAGAATGATGGCATAGCTCCAGCTATCAGAGCCAGACAAGTCAAACCAAAAGCGAAAGCTTGACGGCCTGGAAGGATATTAGAGACGACGACTAATGTTATTGGCATTGTCATATTGAATAGAAAGATGCCTATGATCGCTAGATATGGATCGGCCGATCCGAAGACCAGAAGAGGGATAGAGAGTAGCAGCGATCCTAAGCCGATCTTCATCCAGCCAAATCTATCAGCGATGATCCCACCCAATGCTTTACCAAGGAATATAGATGCCGTGAAAATCAGCAAAAGAGCTGGATCTGACTTCCATGGAAATGCAAGCACCGAACCAACCAATGACCTGATAGAGATAGCTATCATCATGAGGATCAGTATCAACCAAAAATATCTAACCGTATTCGACTTGTTGTTCTCTAAGCCATCCACAGACCTCTCGACCAAAATCGTCTCGGGTGATCTTACGAGCATTGTCAGAATACCCATGATCACGATGATCGATATGAATTGCCATGGCATAAATATGCCAGATCTACCTATGGCAGTACCGATCAAGATACCAATAGCTCCTGGCGCCACAAAAACGCCAGGTGCCGCAGCTTTGCCTTGGGAAAGCTTTAAACTGATGCTTCCGGCACCTACATGGAATAAGGCATTGCCTATTCCCGCTATGATAATAGCGGTAGCCGGCGAATAGTTGAACATGATCACAGATATGATCAAAAGCAGATAGCTTTTCATGACCGCAAGCTTAGGGACATGGAAACGATCTATCGCATATCCGAGAATGAATTGTGAGCCGAAGGCTAGGATATTATATAGGATGATCAGAGAGACTATATCGTTGATCGGCGCGTTTCTAGCGAATGGAATGCTGAATATCAGAGCCGCGCATGTCGCATCCACAATGGCATGAGCCAAGCTATATACACCCAGATTCAGAGTCGGATTATCTTTCCTAAATGAGAGAATGGTCATAACCGCTTCTTCATCGCTTCTACTTCTTATACTTCGCCATCACATCCTCCTCCACCCTCGCCCTGTCTTTACCATATTTGAGATATGACAATTCCTTGAGAGCATCTATGACAGCCTTATTCCCTGGGGCCGGAGGCATAGTCTTCACATTAAAAGGCTTTACCGGCGCGCCATGAGCAAGCATTTTGAGATAACAATTATAGTTATCGATAGACATGATATCTTTGGCCGTGAAGACAGGCGAGAATTGTTTTTCTAGGAATTCGGCATCTTCTGATCCGACACGGAACGCAGAGATCGATCCCACGTTTCCAAAGACTGAGTCGCGTATGCCCTCTTCCAATTGAGCGATAAATTGGTGAGCAATGGTCAGAGAGAGCTTGTACTTCCTAGCCTCGGAAAGAATCGTAGAAATAGAATTGGTAGTGATATTCTGGAATTCATCGATATAGAGATAGAATGGCGGCAAAACCTTGCCTGTGCCAACTGCATCAACGCGCGACAACGCTGCCATCAAGATCTTCCCCACGATTATAAGTCCGATGAGGTTGGCATTGATATCACCAAGCCTGCCCTTTGAAAGGTTAACAAGCAAGATCTTTTTATTATCCATGATGTCCCTGAAATTGAATGAGGACTTCTCTTGGGCGATGATGGGACGCATCACTTCATTGGCCAAGAAGACATCGAACTTGCTAGTGATATAAGGCACGATGTTCGCCAAAGAAGCTTCGCCACCTGCTTTCTCAGCGATCTCCTTCCAGAATTGCACGATGACAGGGTTCTTGCATTTCGATATCTTCATCTCTCGAAAGGCTTTATTGGACATGACGCGCGAGACTTCTAATAACGTATTGCCCGATTCTGGATCGTCGATCACCAGCATGGTGGCATTTCGGAAATATTGTTCGAACATCGGACCCATGGATTCGGGGACCTTGCCATAGAGCTTCTGGAAGATGCTGAACAATTCATTGACTACGAAAGTCTTCTGCTCAGGGAAATTCACGTCATATTCGAGCATGTTCAAAGCCATCGGCCGCGCTGCATAGCTCGGATCAAAATAGATGACATCTTCATACCGGCTCTTCGGTACTTGCGAGAGCACATCTTGTATATCAGATCCATGAGGATCGATCATGCAGACGCCTTCGCCGTTCTGTATATCTTGAACGATCATATTCTTCAAGAAATTGGTCTTACCGGTGCCGGTCTGCCCGATGACATAGAAATGGCGCAAGCGGTCTTCCGGTGCCATATATACTGAGGTCTTGATGCCGCGATCGTCGTTCTCGCCAAGAAGGATGCCTTCCTTGGATAATTCGAGAGGAGCGGGAGCGCTGCCAGATTTGGCGGTCTTCAAATGAGGCGAGGATCTGATGACAGTTGCCGGGAAGTGCATAAGGCTAGTCAATTCTTTGATATTGGCAAGCAAGCGCTTATCCTCCTCAAACAGGCGGAAAGAGAAATCGTATAGCAAAGATCGGAGATTATTCTTAGCTACCCTCTCGAACTTAATATCATTACCGTGAGGATTATCGAACTGATGGAAAGCCGATTCTATATCGCCCAAGATCTGCAAAGCGGTCGTTTCATCCTCAGCGGAGGCTATCACTCTCAGATTGGCGGCGAATATGGGCGCAGCGAGCTTTTGCTTGAAAGATTCCACCGCTATCTGGTCGACATTCTGGGCGGCTTCTTTCTTCTTGGCTTCTCTCTTCTCTTTCTGCTCTTTTGATTCTGTCATCGTGCTTAGCCCTTTGAAGAAGCCGTCTACATATTTCAGAACGCCTTCGTCATTCTTGGCTATAGCAGCCGAGATATTCTCGCCTTTCATGATGTCGTCCAAAGTCTTTTTGAATCTATTATGATGGCCACCATCATGCGGTCTGAATATCATCTGAATAGCTGCCCCCTCGCCATGAGTCTTGATCTTGGAGAAGCTGTTCAATACGGAATTGAGAGGGTCATAGTCAAATTGATCATAGGTCTTGATCGGCCAGATGCCGTTCTTGGTAAAATGCGCATATGAGCCGACTGTGGCGCCTTTTTCATTGAAGACATTATAATCATCTTTCTTCTCTAAGATCTTGGCATCGTGGAAGATAGCTAGGAGCTGTTTCTGGAAAACGCTCTTCTT
>CAIKAN010000029.1 GCA_903825415.1 uncultured bacterium | reverse complement strand
GACCATGAAAAAGACTATCCAGTCGGTGTTCTTCGGTACGATAGTCGTGAGCATCATAGATGGCGTCTCCATGGGTTTTGCATTTGCCGTCTTTGGCATTCCCGCTCCGGCGCTATGGGGAGCGATGACGGCTATCGCTGCTCTGATCCCAGGATTCGGCTTGGCTCTAGTGGCTCTTCCAGGCGTGGTATATCTCGTTATCGCTGGCCATTATGGGTTCGCTATCGGCTTGGTCATCTGGGCATATGCTACGATATTCATCTCGGACCATGTGATAGGGCCCTTGATGGTCAATCGCGGGGTCAAAGTGCATCAATTCCTCATTCTGCTTTCGGTCTTGGGAGGAATAGTGACTTTTGGGATAGTAGGCTTTTTGATAGGTCCTCTGATACTCGTCTTTTTATTCTCCTTGTTGGAAATCTATAGGAATTCGGTGAGTAAGGCAGAATAAATCAAAAATGAAAGATCAAATATCAAAAATACAAATTAGTAATGCAAAAATGAATCGCGTTAGCCGCGACCGTCGCAGGCAGCGATCCTCCTTCGCCTCTCGTGCCTCGGGGCTTCGGCGGGATAGTACAAGTGGCACTTTCGCGTAGCGAAGCGGAGCGAAACGAAGGCACTTGCCGTGCCGAGGAGGGAGCGGGGTAGTTTGGGAGATAATATTTGATTTTTAATCTTTAATATAAAAAAATGGCCTTCATCGACGAAATATTCTTTCATGCAAAAGCTGGTAACGGCGGGGCTGGAGTCGTGCGTTGGCGCCATGAGAAAGGCAAGGAATTCGCTGGAGCGGCTGGAGGCAATGCCGGAGCCGGAGGCGATGTTTATGTGCGAGCGGTCAGGGATATCAATATCCTCTCGCGTCACAAGTCTGTGAAGAGCTTCACTGCTGGAAAAGGCGAAGACGGCATGAATTGGAGCAGACAAGGTAAGACCGGCGATGATTTTTATATCGATCTGCCTATTGGTTCAGTCGTTACGAACGAGCAGAGCGGCCGCGTGGTGGAATTGCTTGAAGAAGGCCAGGTCTCAAAGATCCTCCATGGCGGACGAGGCGGTCTAGGCAATGAGCATTTCAAGGCTTCGACCAATGTGCGGCCTGAACAATCTACTGGCGGTATGCAGGGCGAAGAGGCTGATTTCAAAGTCGAATTAGATTTGATTGCCGATGCAGGCTTGATCGGTCTGCCGAATGCGGGAAAATCCAGCCTATTGAATGCTTTGACTCATGCTCATGCCAAGGTTGGCAGCTATCAATTCACCACTCTCGATCCAAATCTAGGAGCGCTTCCTGGCGGATATGTTCTGGCCGATATTCCAGGTCTCATCGAAGGTGCTTCAGAAGGCAAAGGCCTCGGTCATAAATTCCTGAAGCACGTGAAGAGGACAAAGGTGCTTTTGCATCTAGTCTCTCTCGAGAACTATCTGCCTCAGGAGGCAGGCGTAAAGCTCACAAAGGCAGCTGCCAAAAAGCAGATGGAAATAGTCTATAAGACTATCCGCAAAGAATTGGAGAAATACGGGGAGACTTTGCCGGAGAAGAGGGAGATCATCATTCTGACAAAGACTGATCTTGTAGATAAAGAAGCGATCGAAGCTTGCACTCTAGCGATGAAGAAGCATTCGCCTGATGTCTTTGCTGTGAACGTACTAGAGGATTCTCTCATCAAGAAGTTGAGCGAGAAGCTGACGAAGATCTTGGGAAAGTGAAAGCATTAAAAGTTATTAATTGTAATTTATACTATTGACAATATAATCAAATTGAATATACTTATCTCATAAGCTCGCGAGTCATTGCGAAAGCAAGCTGATTCTATCGACAATATAGTTGGTGGCGAGCGACAAAAATCCCTATTTAGGGATTTTTGTTTTTCCAATGCTCATTACGCTGTAAAAATGTTTATTGCCATTCCCTAACTGTCTCACGATCGTTCTTACTCTAATGCCGTCAATCACATTTTCGAATATCCAGAATGATATTTTCTGGCTTTCCCCGAGTACGACTTTTTTACCCAGATATTCTTTTGAGACTTGTAACGATATCACGGCCTTATCGAGGAGACTGAATCTCCTGTATTGGTCCCGAGGATCGCGAAGCTTCCTTTGTTTTTGAAATATGTGTTTCAGTCCATGTTTATCGAAGAGGATCATTTCATCCGGAAATGCACGCGATGATACAGATCGGATCTGACGGTACTTATTCTTTATCTGCTCTTTTAGATTTCGTATTCTCTTCACGCAGCCACTGTATCAAATCACTATGAAAAAACGCTGAATTTCTGATAAAAAAGAGATAAAGTTTTCAACTTTGTCCCGTTGTCGCTCGGATGCTGTGCGAATATGCTATTCGCACGCACTCCTCGCTAGCCGGGATAAAATTCTTGCAGAGGTCCGACCTCTGCAGATTTACCCCAGCTTCTTCACCAGCATCTCTTTGACCACCACTGGATTCCCCGCACCCTTGGTTGCTTTCATGGCCTGACCGATGAGGAATTGTAGAGAGGCCGCTTTGCCTGCTTTGTATTCAGCGACGGCGGTTGCATTATCAGCGATGACTTTTTCAATAGCGGGAAGCAGGACGGAGGTATCGCTCTTTTGGATGAGGTTATTTTTTTCTGCTAATTCGGTTGGTGAAGATGTCGGCTCCTCAATTAAAAGAACAAGTAGGTCTTTTGCGCCACGGGAAGAGATCTTGCCTTCTGCGACCATCTCAATGAGAGCAGTGAATGAGGTGGCGGGAATCGTTTCGATTTTCGATTCGATCGAGGATTCATCATTAGTCCCTTTCTTGAGCAGCCCCAAATAATCAGTGAGTATGTAATTAACAGTCAGCTTAACTTTCTTTGTATCCTTAATATAAGGAGCGATGACACTCTCAAAATATTTGGCGATTACTGGTGAGTCGACGAATACCGCTACCTCTTTGTTGGTCATGGCGAAGTCATTCTTGAAACGATCGCGCTTGGCCCAGGGCAATTCAGGGAGGGAAGCTTTGAGCTTATCTTGGGCGAAAGCGGGGATCTCGGAGATCTTCATCTTCGGTATATCAGGATCTGGATAGTAGCGATAGTCATGAGAGTTCTCTTTGCTCCTCTGCGAGAAAGTCTCGCCTTTGTTGTCATCCCAGCCACGAGTCTCTTGGACGACCTTATCACCAGCTTCTAAAAGGGAAGTCTGGCGCTCTATCTCATATTGAATGGCTTTCTCGACAGTCCTAAATGAGTTGAGATTCTTGACCTCCGTCTTGGTGCCGAATTTATCCGTGGCTGAAATGGAGATATTTACTTCGACGCGCATCTCGCCTTTCTCGAGATTGGCTTCACCAGCATTCAAATAACGGAGAAGAAGCTGTAATTCTTTGGCGAAGCGGACAGCCGTTTCGGCATCGTGGATAACAGGCTTGGTGACCAGCTCCATCAGAGGGACTCCGGATCTATTAAAGTTTATTAAGCTCTTTGTATGAGTATCATGGGTCGATTGTGCCGTATCTTCCTCCAAGTGGATGCGCTCTATCTCAACTCCGGCCAAATTTCCTCCGGAAATGAGAGGGTACTTGAATTGGCTTATCTGATAGCCCTTGGGTATGTCAGGATAGAAATAGTTTTTGCGATCCCATTCCGTGAAGTCTGCCAGCGTGCCATTCACGGCTGTGCCGACTTTGAGAACGAGGGCGATGGCCTCTGAATTTAATACAGGCAATGTGCCAGGATGGCCTAGGCAGATAGGGCAGATGTTGACGTTAGGCTTTTCTTCATCGGGATCGTTCCTGCAAGAGCAGAACATCTTGGACTTGGTCTTGAGTTCGGCGTGGATCTCAAGGCCGATGGTGGGGGTATATTTCATGGTTAATAGTGTATACGGAAGCGAGGCCTCCGTCCAGCATCTTTTCGGGAGGTCCCTCCTCCCGAAGAGAGGGTGTATTTATTGGAAAGAATATGATATGGTATCTAAATAAAATGAGCGTAAAAGAAACAGTCGCTAATACTATGGAATCGAATCACCGCGTAATAGGTAAGCACATCAAATTCCTGGTCGCGGGAACTTTGTTGGTCGCTTGCTATATAGGTTCAAGCGCGCATGCTAATGCGCAAGCAATGGGTTCTAGTACCGATATGGGAGGTTTCGATGTTGAACCAAAAAGCATTGAAGTATCCGTGAATCCGGGGGATGTCATAAACAAATATATTACGGTTACAAATAGGGAAGCGGAGCCTACAAGGTTTAAAATCGAAATAGAGGATTTTGAAGGATCGAATGAAAAGGGAAGAGAGATAATCTTATTGGGTGATGAGAAGAGCCCGTATTCTTTAAAGGACAATCTTATTCCCGAAAAAATAGATTTCATTCTAAAACCCGGGGAGAAGATGAGCGTGCCCATTAAGATAGAGGTTCCATCGCTTATCAAGCCTGGAGGATATTACGCGGCGGTTTTGGTATCGGATGAGCCCACTATCATCCATGAAGGGAATATCGACAGCGATGGTCAGGTACGGAATATGGCGCGCGTGATTTCTAGGCAGAGCTCGCTTTTCTTTGTACGCGTGAATGGGTTGATCGAAGGAAAAGGTTATTTGAAAGATTTTTATATTTTAGATAGGCAGTTGTCTGTCATGGGGAGATCGTTTCTTTTTGAATCATCATTTCAGAATGACGGGATGATCTATTTGGCACCGAGCGGTACGACGACTGTCAGGGATATTTTTGGACGCGTAATGGCAACAATTCCTGTCGGCCCATATTTCGTTCTGCCTGATTCTACAAGATATACGGATATTGTTTGGAATGACTCGTCATTTCTTTTTGGAAAGTATACAGCTACTATTGAAATGCATTTGGGGTATGGTACAGAGACAAATTTAAAGACTATAACGTTCTGGATTATTCCGTGGAGAATTCTGGTGTTGGCATTGGCGATACTGGTGATCGTGGGTTTGGTGGCATATCGGTGCTTCTGCGGATGTTGAACATCCGCAGAAAAAAGGGGATGTGTGACATCCCCTTTTTTCTAACTCGTTTCGGGAGGTGAGACCTCCCGATCGCTTTACTCGTGTCTGACTTCCAACTTCCGCACTTTCTTCCTCCTGGGTACATAAACGGGTGCGGTGCCGTTATTCATGGAGTCGATGAGCTTGTCTATGTCAGCCTTGCGATATACGCGGTAATTGTTCATAGGGTGGCGCATGGCATTGAGCTTGCCGCTCTTGTCCCAATTGCGAAGGGTTAGAGGGGTGACACCTAGTAAACTAGCAGCTTCTTTTACTGAGAGCAGGATTTTTTGAGTCATTGAATTATAAGGATATTACATACATAAACATTGATAAGCATTAATAGTATACTATTATCAAATATGAATGTATATAAAAGATATGCACAGGCAGTAATGGTGGGGGTGATTCTTGCGTATGTTGAACATCCGCAAAGGGGATGTCTGACATCCGAAAAGTGGAGAGTTTGTTTGAGCGCAGATCTGCTCGTGTTAGTGATTTAAATACCACAGACTGTTATTTCTGATGATATAATCAGGGCATGGCCGAAATAGCGTTGATTTATGGCATTCATTCGCTTTCTGGGAGGTTATAAACGGACGTTGACGGAGAATTTGAAATCACCGGATTGTATCTAACAGCTTTCATTTTACATGTTTATGGTTTCAGATTGAGTGATGGTGTGTTGATGGGGAGGTTAAACATCCCTCCAGACGGAAGTTAAACATCCGTCATGATTCTTGCTAAATATCACCGTCTCGTCTATCCGAGCTGCCGAGATGAGGCTTGGATGAGGCATCGTAATGTGAATCAGTGTATTTATCATTTCAAATTTCAAAAGTAAATATATCTCCTGCTGTTCATTCAGTCTCGTTAAGGGTATTCCTTTTGAAAAATCCCCCGGCTTCCGCTTCGCTCCAGCCACCCCCTTTAAAAAGGGGGATTCTGCGCGACTTCGACTATGTCAGTGGACATCATTTATCTGGCATGGATTCCCCCTTTTTAAAGGGGGTGCCCGAGGCGATCAGCCGAGGGTAGGGGATTTTTGTCCGCGATCAGGTGGAAGAAGAGGATGTTGAACATCCGCAAAAAAATGTTATCCACAGAGCTTTGTGGCGATCGAAAATGCTATTATTATCTCGTGGAGCAGTCTTTTAATTTTGAAGGTAAAAATTACATCTCGTCTCGCCGAGCTGCCGAGACGTCGGGATATTCCAACGACTATGTCGGGCAGCTGTGTCGTGAGAAAAAAGTAATTTGTCGAAGGGTGGGACGAGTCTGGTTCATCGAAGAAGTTTCTCTGGTCGCGTACAAAAAAGCTTCGGATGAAAAACTTCTCGGTCATATCATCGAGCTGAAAAAGTCCACGACGGAGATCTACCAGAACGCGCAGAATAAGGATTATGGCGAGTGCGAAAATATATCGACTCCATTTCTTGGATCGGAGAAAACTTCCACAGCTTTTTCTAATTCAGAAAAAGTGAGGTCGAGTTCGATGAGTCAGGAATCGATCGCAACGCCGGTCAAGACGAGCGACGCGATCAGTTCCAGTTTGAAATCACTCGCGGAGGATTTTTCGAGTAAGATTCTTTTGCCGACGAGCGCTTTGGAAATGTCTTTGAGGACGGTTGGTGGTGGTAGAGGGTTAAGTGTGCAGTCGAGTGCGGGAAAACCGTCTCAAGGGCAATTCTTGAAGCGAGAGGTGGTTTCAAAGGCAAGTTTATCTGTCTTTGGCCGAAGGCTTGAAGAGGCTTCGAAAACGCTTTGGCTGGAAGTCTTGAAGACCGTTAGATCGGCATCGATCGTTATTTTGAGAATAAGCAGATCGGCATCGATCGTTCTTCTCAAAATCATCAGATTAGCGTCCGTGTCGTTTTTCAAGATTACACGATCGTTCTTGATAACTTTTGCGAAGGTTGCGAAGATGGCATCAGTCACATTTTCTTCATGGTCAATGACGGCGGTTTCGTATGTCGCGAATGGGTCATCTTTTGTGACGAAAAAGATGACCCTGTTGGCATCGGAAATAATATCAGCGATGCGATCTTCTTTACCGGAATATGGGAGAAAAATCATTTCTGTAAAAGAATCTCTTCATCGAGCCGTATCTCGGATATCCGAGAAGGCCACAAATACAGCATCTCGGATGGATGGCGCGGTCGTTCGCGCGTCTAATTCGGCGGGTGATTCAGCGGGAAATCTCTGTCATTTCTTCAAAAGATGTGGAGAGTCTATTTCGTATGCAGTCGGTAACTTTTTCAGAGAGGGTGTGGAAGCGGTTGGTTTTGTCTACAAAAAAAGCTTAGCACGATTCGCCAATCGTTCTACTGCGATAGCTCTCGCAGTAGTCTTGCTTTGCTATGGTTTCTATGGTTTGGGTTCGACTGCCATGTCTATATATAGAGGGACTCCGCAGGTCGCGGCAATCGAGAGATTCGGTGATTGGGCGGCGAAGCCATTCCGGGCTATATATAATGATGAGCATTTCATCTTTGAAACTATTGCGAACAAGGCGGTAAAAAGCGCTGATTTTGTGGCTTACGGATTCAGCAATTATTTCAGGATCGTAGCCGATGAGGCCTCAATCCGCAGTAAGCCTACTATTGTAAGAACGACAAATGAGGTCCATGAAATACTAGAAACAGCCACATTTATTGCGAAAAAGGCAACGGATGTGGCCGTTTATGCTATTAAGAATGTCTCAGATGGCACATTATATGTAAGTAAAGGCATATCAGATATAACTTCAGACGCTAATGGCTTCATCTCAAATAAGGCCATAAATATGACTATCGCTATATCGGATATAGCGACTCCAATTCTCACGGATATCTCGGATAAGGTCCTATTTGCCGATAATTATATCTCAAAGGGCATACTTTACGCTGATAATTACATCTCAAACGGGGTATTTTCTGCCAATAATTACATTTCGAATAGGGTAGCGTTCCTCGATGAATCTGTCTTAAACGGGGCATTTAATGCTGAAAATAAGGCATTTGAAGGGGTCGCTTACATTAATAATAGCGTTTCTAGGGGTATTTCGTTCTTAACAGATGGGACTACATATATAGTAGTAAGTACGAAAAACGCTATTACTTATACTATAGATAGCACGGTAAATGGCGTCAGCAATGCTATAGCGACCGTATTTAACGGTGTATCTCATTATTCATCGTTTGCTGTGTCAAAAATGGGCGATTCGGCTTCCTCGATGTCTACCACCGCTTACGGCTATGGCAAGAATATGTCCGCTTCGGTATGGGATGCAGTTTCTAGTACATGGGGGAATATCGTCACGGGAGTCCGTCATGGCATTTTGGCATTCTTGGGCATTCACGATACGCCGCCATCGGTCATCGTGAATTCATCTGGCGGCAAGAATAATGGCGCGGCTATCGTCGTCAGGACGGCGACTACCACCAATATCTCCAGGATCACAGTCAATCAGATGGATCCGGCGGTGCTGGCGAAGATCGCGGAGATCGACGATCGCCTGACGGCTTTCCAGAGATTGCAGACTTTGCAGAATTATGCGGATGGCAGCAATTGGGGTAGGAGCATTTCAAATTCGATCAGCAATCTCAATTCGAATTTCAGCAACGGCAATATCTATGTGACGAATGTTTCCAATTCGAATATCTCTGGCTCGAATATTTCCGGCGGAACGATCACGAGTTCAAGCATGATCGATTCGAATATCGGGAGTTCCACGATCACTGGTTCAACTTTCTCTGGATCAACAGGAGCTTTCTCTTCCGATGTCTCCATAGGAGGGCAGATCTATGTTGCCGGCACAGGCACTTCAACCTTCGCTGGCGATACGGCTTTTAACACCAATACATTATATATAGATTCCTTGAATGGTCGGGTGGGCGTGGGGACGACTTCTCCCATGGATACACTTGCTGTGAATGGTCCGATATATTTGGCGAATACTGCTCCAGGCGTCACGAGCAATCGTTTGTATTCGAATGGCGGCTCTCTCTATTGGGCTGGCAATCTCGTAGGAGGCGCTTCGACTGGAGTCTGGTCGACTGACGGGAATAATGTCTGGAGAGCGACTGGAATGGTGGGGATCGGCAATCCTTCTCCCGCCTACGCTCTCGATGTTGCTGGTTCGGGCCACTTTACTGGCTTGGTGGATGCTTCGGCTTTCACCGCGACTTCGACGACGGCGACGAGCACATTTGCGGGGGGACTCACCATCGGTGGAACAAAATTCGTGGTGAATAGTTTTAACAGCAATGTAGGTATCGGGACGCTTACACCGACTTCGGATCTGGAAGTGTTCGACGATTCAAATTCTGGAATATTAAGATTGAGCAGAGATAGCGGAAGTCTGAAGGGCACACTAGGTTTTGGTAGGAACAATTCAGGGACTTTCCAAACGACAGCGCAGATAACAAGTTTAGCTGATTCGGGAACTAATACAAATGGTTCTTTGTATTTTGCGACTTCTGATGGTACAGGCGCCTTGACAACAAGAGCTGGTTTTATTTCCGGTGGGACATTCTTTACGAATTATGCGGCTGGGTTTGGAACAAATGCACCAAAGTCTTTTGTCGATATATACAACAATCTCACGGTTGGAAAGACGTGGGCAGGTTCGATAGCGGCTCCAACCAATAGTATAATCGTTGAAGGAGGCATCGGCATCGGTACCACTACCCCAAATAACAAATTGGATATCTACTCCACCACCAAATCCGCTATCGGCTTCTCTGGTGCTAGCGGAAATAATTACAAGTGGACTATGGGTATGGATGTAGCGAATGGCGGAAGATTTTCCATAGCTAGCTCTACGGCGTTAGGCACGATGGATAGATTAGTGATAGATGGAAATGGAAATGTGGGGATCGGCACGAGTTCTCCATGGCGCGCGCTTGCTGTGAACGGCTCATCCGATCTGGGCATCAATGCTCTGGCTGGTTCATTCACAGCGACCTCCACGACTGCCACTTCCACATTTGCGGGAGGGATGAATGTGGCAGGAACGAATGGATTGACGGTTTTGCAGAATGGCGCAATCGGCATTAACACGGTATCGCCATCCTCGCTTTTGACTATCAAAGGCAATACCACGGAAGCTTCCATAGGCACAGAGCTCATCACTACTCAAGCTAATAGAGACTTCTCTGGAGCAGGAGACTGGTCTGGCACCAACTGGTCTCTATTAGGAGATGGCTTCATGACTCATACCGCAGGAAACAATGTCCTTACATTAAATGCCTCTGCTTTCACACCCGTAGCAGGCAGTACTTACCAGATCATCTTTACCGCCACGACTACTGTTGCTGGTACACTCACTCCAAGTCTTGGTGATGTTAATGGTGTAGCTGTCGGTCAAGCTGTAGGTACGCTATCCGCTCAGACTCAAGTCATCACTACTACAGGCACGGGTGCTTTGACCTTCACTCCCAGCGCGGCATGGACTGGGACGATCGATGATGTTTCGGTTAGATTGATCACGACTACGCCGTCACTGTTCACGCTATTAAATAGTGATGGGACGACGGGAATGGAGATGAGGAGTGGTGGGGCAACATCCTATAATAATACCTTTGTTGGTATATTTTCTGGACAAGCTAATATCTCTGGCAGTGATAATATCGCAATCGGTGAAAATGCTCTCCGATCAAACACCACTGGAAATGATAATGTTGCCAACGGTGCAAGTTCTCTTTTCTCAAACACCAAAGGATATCAGAATACTGCTAATGGAGCCTATTCTCTTTACTCTAACACTACCGGTTTAAACAACAGTGCCAATGGTCAAGCATCCCTCTTTTCAAACACTACCGGTTCTTACAATAGCGCAAATGGTGCAAACTCTCTTTTCTCAAACACTACCGGTTCTCAAAATAACGCTTATGGTGTGAGTTCCCTCAGCTCAAATACCATTGGTTCTAATAACACCGCGTATGGTAGTAATTCCCTTCATCTTAATACTACAGGTTCTAACAATACAGCTCTTGGTTATAATAGTGGCTACTCTTTCACCACCGGCTCCTACAACATCGCCATCGGTCAGAACGTAGACTTGCCTTCCAACACCGCCAACCAACAGCTCAACATCGGTAATGTCCTCTATGGTACGGGTATCTATGGCGGAAGCTCCGTTTCTTCAGCCGCTGTCTCTACCGCCAATATCGGCATCTCCACTACCACTCCCTACGCCAAACTCTCTATAGTAGGTACAACCATCGCCTCGACTACTTTGGCGATTAGGCCAGTCGCTTCTCAAACAGCCAATATCTTAGACATCTATAACACTTCCGGAGGTTTAACATCCGTCATCAATTCTTCAGGCTATTGGGGTTTGGGCACTGTCTCGCCGTCCTATAATCTCGATGTCACCGGTTTGGGACATTTCACTGGTTTGGTGGACGCTTCGGCTTTCACTGCAACTTCAACGATAGCCACGAGTACGTTTGCGGGGGGATTGAGTGTAGCGGGAGCAACAGGGTTATCGGTTTTGCAGAATGGGAATGTGGGGATCGGGACGACGGCACCGGGGTATAAGTTGGAAGTAGCGAATACACAACCGATTTACACAACCTCAACTTCTACTATTGCCATCTCAACTGGAGGAACTTTTGGTAGAACGGCTAATCCTAAAAGTTTGGATTTGAGTTTTCTTGGTGGAAACGGTGCTGCCTCTGAAATTGCAAGGATTAGTTCAGTGGACGAACTGGCTAGTTTTGATGGCGGATATTTATCGTTTTGGACAAGTGTTGCTGCTGGAACGCCTCTTGAGAGGATGAGAATATTAAGAGGTGGCAACGTCGGCATCGGCACCACCTCTCCCGCAGGCAAACTTGATATTTCCGCTTCCGATACTTCCACCACTCTCACTACTTTCTCCGGCAATCGTTCGCTCTCTCTCGTGAACACAAACACAACAAATAACAATGCCAACGGTTTAGTTTTCCGCACGATGGATACGGCAGGAACGCTCACGACTGGTTCCAAAATCATGGGCGTCTACACTAGCCATGCCTTGGGCGCTGTTTCTGGCGATATGGCTTTTCTAACTAATAATGCCGGAACGATCGGCGAAAGGATGAGGATATTGGCGAATGGGAATGTGGGTATCGGCACGACCTCCCCCTACGCCAAACTCTCCATCCAAAACGGCGCTTATGGCGACACCTACAACCCCACCTTGTTCACCATCGCTTCTTCCACCAATGGCACCGCTACGACTACCGCCTTCACGGTGCTGGCGGATGGGAGGGTAGGGATTGGTAAGACAAATCCAGGTTATGCTCTTGATGTGGTGGGAAGTATAAATGCATCTTTGTCATTATCTAGTAGTGATTTTTGGATAGGTTCAAGTCAAGCTTTAAGTAGCTCGGCTACGAATTTAATACTTAATGGTAATTCGAGTTTTACTAATGTATCTATGAATGGAAATGTCGGCATCGGTACTTCCACTCCGAATAACAAGCTGGATATCTATTCCACTACCAAATCCGCCATCGGCTTCTCTGGCGCCAGCGGTGACAATTACAAGTGGACTATGGGTATGGATGTAGCGAATGGCGGCAGGTTCTCTATAGCCAGCTCTACTGCTTTGGGCACGCTCGATAGGTTTGTGATTGATGGGAATGGAAATGTGGGGATTGGCACGACCTCTCCTCAAAGGAAGCTCCATATCGCCACCAACAATCTGCCTCAAATCATGCTGGAAGACACCAGCGCCGCGGCGAACCTTCACTATTGGAGCCTTCATAGCTCTCAAGGCTCTTTCTTCATCAATTCCGTGAATGATGCCTTTGCTTCTAGCACGAAATTGACCATACTCAATAACGGGAATATCGGGATAGGAACAAGCTCTCCTTATGCCAACCTTTCCGTCGTTGGTGCCGGAGGCGTAGTGGCGGATGTATTCAACGCAACCTCTACCGTCGCTACTTCCACATTCGCCGGTGGCTTGAATGTAGGATCAGGCAATCTAGTCTACGAGAATGGCTCCGGCATCACCTACGCCAATGCTTTGCAGACCGGCAACTTCAACTTCGATACCAATGCAGGTGCTGTCTCATGGGTAGATCTTCTTACTGATTCTAATGCCGCCACTGGCACTGTTCAGAGTTACACCGCGAGCTTGAACGGCAGTTCTACTATCACCGTCTACGGCCTCTCCGATGGTAATGGCAATCTCCAGCCTGATTGGCCTCGCGTGGCTATCGGCAGTACCACCGCTCCTACTTCCAAGCTGACGGTCTTCTCTAACGGTACCGGTTCGAACGGCACCTTTGAAGCTTTGAATGACAATGGCAAGAGCCTCTTCAAGATCCTCGATAATGGCAATATCGGCATCGGCACGACCACTCCTTCTCGCCATTTGACTATCTCCAATTCCGACACCCTCTCTCAAATAATGCTCGAAGACACCACAGCCGCCGCCGGTTTCCATGATATCGGGATCAAGAGCTATCAGGGAGATTTCTCGATCAATTCGATGACTGATGCGGGTGTGGCGACGACTAGGTTCATGATCGCTTCCACGACGGGGAATGTGGGGATCGGGACGGCAAGTCCGAGTGCTATTTTGGATGTTAACGGACAATCTATTTATAGAGACGCAATGACTTTCGCAAATCAGGGAAGAATCTCTTGGATAAATAGTGCACCAAATAGATTTACTATTAAAGGTTTAGCAAGTTACGGAATTTCTTTTGGTGCAAATGGTGTTGATGATTATTTGATTATAAATACGAGTGGCAATGTCGGGATTGGAACCACCTCCCCATACGCCAAGCTCTCTGTTGCCGGTTCTGTCGTCGCTGACTCATTCAATGCCACTTCTACTACCGCCACTTCCACATTTGCTGGTGACTTTGTAGTCAACGGTACCGCCGATCTAGCTTCTTCGATCATCGGCCCAATGTCATTCTCCACCGATGCCGGTGCTCTGACGGATGCGGGCAATTCATGGATGAACTTGCCTCTATCAACCGGTAGCGGAGCGCAGAGCTATAGCGCGCAGATCGCGGGGACGAACATTCTGACTATTTACGGGAATGGAAACGGTTCGGGAGGTTTCACCTCCTACGGAGTGGGTGTAGGTACAACCTCGCCATGGGCACAGCTATCCGTCGATTCCACAGGCGTCACTACCTTCCCAGCCTTTGTGGTGGGATCTTCCACGGCTACGAGTTTCCTAGTCGATAATAACGGCAATGTAGGAATAGGCAGTACCAGCCCTTCAGCCAAACTTGCCGTCAGCGGCAATATCTTCGTGGGCGGTGCGGGGACTTCCACTATTCAAAATAACTTGAATGTGCTGGGAACGGTTCACGGTGGCGTGGTCTATGCTGGCGACCTCTTCTTTGCTAACCGTTGGAGCTTCACTGAGGCACCTCTCGATATCGCTCCGCAAGGCTTGCTTCTGAAGAATCAGAACGGATCTTCGACCATGACGGTGGATGACAGCGGCAATGTGACGATCGCGGGCGATATCTGCGCCAATGGCAGGAATTGCTTCGGCAAGTCCTTGAATGATCTGTCGGCGACAGTGAGCGCCATGGCTTCATCGACGGCACTGTCGCTGTCGTCGGCTCAAGCTACCACGAGCCAGTCATTCTCGGAATTGACTGTTTCGATGGGGAGCATCAATCAGGCTTTGATAGCGCTGACGACGAGGGTGGGCGGGTTGGAGGCGACGTTTGGGGATGTCGGACATCCGCAGAATGGTTCATCGACGGTGATGGATTCCGTTCTGAATTCACTGACCGAACAGATAGCGGCATCTACCACGGTGATGGATTCATTGGCCAAGAGTATGACTAATTCACCGGCTGCTATGGATTCTTTGACCGCAGGGGTAGCGAATAAGATAATGGCGTCTTCGACGGCGATATCCGATATAGCGTCGAGCACGGCGGGGGTGCTGCTTACGAGTGCGGATGTTCAGCATCCGCAAGATGCGGCATCGACTACCGTTGCGGATGTTCAGCATCCGCAAACCTTCATCGCTAGGGTGGCTAATGCGGTGATGGATTATATAAAGTCGGTTGCCAATTGGGTATTTTCCAAGATTACGGCTGTTCTGGGAGTATTCAACAGGGTGGAGACGCAGACAGCGGCAGTGACGCAGGGGTTGGAAATGACGGATCAGGCGACGGGGCAGGTATATTGTGTGATGATAAAGAATGGGGATTGGAGCAAGGTGGCGGGGAAGTGTGCGGATGTTCAACTTCCGCAAACGGTGGATGTCGGACATCCCCCTGCGACAACGACGCAGACCTTAATAGTGTCGAATAACCCCACTCCGCTCTTGCAGAGCTCCGCGGGGCAAGTCAATAACCAAAGTGACGCGACCACCTCTGTCTCGGTATCGGATATAGCGACGACAGCCACTTCAACTGTCGGGGATGTGACACATCCGAATCTAGTGACACCTGCGCAAGCATCGGCGACATCCTCTCCAGTGATCGCTCCAACGCAGACGGAGGTCTCGCCTCCGTCTGGGGAGGTGACACCTCCGGTTACGCCGGCCGCTGCCTCAGCTCCTGCAGCAGCGGCAGCTTCGGTTGAAACACCGGCGCCGGCGCCAACACCTGCGAATCCTGTAGTCTCGGCGGGGGATGGGGGAGGAGCGGTGACGCAGTAAAATGGCTCTGTGGCGATATCCGATATCGCTGAAATATGATATAACATAAACATGGCAACAGAATTTGAAACAATCAAACAGAGAATAAGCGCGAATAAAGCCTATTTGCGAGACACCTACGGAGTGGAAGAAATAGGGGTTTTTGGCTCGTTTGCGCGCGGAGACCATAATACCGATAGTGATGTCGATATTTCGATCGAGCTCAATCAAAAAGTACCTGTTGGACTATTCGGATTTTCTCGTATGCGGTTTTACCTGGAAGATCTGCTTGGCAGAAAGGTAGATTTGGTGATAAAGAGCGGGATCAAACCACTTATTAAGGAAAGGATTTTAAGCCAGTTAATTATAATATGAGCGAAAAAAGAGACATAAAATTATTTATTCAGGATATTTTTGATGCCATAGATACTATCAATGGCTACATTTCTAGTTTTAAGGATGAAAAAGAGCTAAAGAACAATAAGAAAACATATGACGCTGTAATGATGAATTTCATTATTATTGGTGAAGCGGCTAGAAATATCTATGAAGAAGTTCGTCAAAATTACCCTAACGTCGAATGGAGAGAGATTATGGATATGCGCAATGTTTTGGTGCATGAATATTGGGGAGTAAATGAGGGCGTTGTATGGAACAGTATCAAGGGAGATTTGCCACAGTTGAAAGAGATCATCACAAAGATAAAGGAGAGTCTAAGCTAGAATATCGCAGAAAAATAATGTTGAATTTCTTGAAAAGAGCAAACAAAAAATCCGAATCCTTGAGAGATCCAGACTTCTTGTGTGGACCCGGGCCAGTAGACTCGGAGTCGAAGCTATGATAGCAAATACAGATAAAATGTCAAACCTGTGTTAGAAGTTAGGAGCTGGGAGATAGGAGATAGGAGAACGCGTGAATCTAACTCCCATCTCCTAACTACTAACTTCTGCAAAGTCAAAAAAGATATGGAACAACAACAAAAGAGCAAAATTCAAACATTTAGAGATTTGATAACCTGGCAGGAGGGTCATAAACTGGTGCTCATGATATATGAGGCTACGAAAGCTTTTCCAAAAGCGGAGCTTTACGGTTTGACGGACCAGATGAGGCGCGCCGTTGTTTCGATTACTTCCAATATTGCCGAGGGATTCACTCGCCAGTCGGTCAAAGAAAAGATCCAATTTTATTCTATCGCCGCCGGTTCTATTACGGAGATCCAAAATCAATTGGCAATAAGTAAAGATGTTCATTATTTGGATGACAAGAAAGCAGATGCCATTCTAGAACAATCTCTCAAAACTCTCAAAATCCTCAATGGCCTTATCCGCAGTACCCGCTCCCGCCTCAAACCCAAGCTCGCCACCTGCCTTCTCGTTGTCTTCCTCCTATCTCCTATCTCCCCCCTCCTAACTCCCAACTCCCATCTCCTAACTCCTCAACTAGCCTTAGCCTCCACAATTAGCGTCTCCCCCCCAAACACTTTAAATAACGGCTTGGTCGGCTACTGGACCCTCGACGGCAAAGATACAAACTGGGCTACAGGAATCACCCTCGACAAAAGCGGTAATGGCAATAACGGCCAGCTCGTAAGCATGTCTACCAGCTCGAGCCCTGTGGCGGGGAAGGTGGGGCAGGCATTAGTTTTTAATGGGGTGGGGAGTAGTATCATACTTCCAAATATTACTGTAGGACTGAATTCATCTATTTCTTTTTGGATGAAGGTTAAACAGCCTGGTCTGCGTATCATATTTAATAATACGCAATCTTCAGCTCAAAGGTTTGTCGTTTTTTTCAATGGTAATAGATTATATATAACTAATAAGGTTTGGGATGGAATAATGAGTTCCTCAGTTATAAATTATGGTCAATGGTACCATGTTTATATTAATATACCTGATATAAATAGTACTTCTACACTAAAAATGTATATAAATGGAAGTGATGCGACATCTCCTGCTCATTCGCAACAATTCGATCCATACCCAATGACCACGATTGGTACTAATGTGGCACCTTGGACATTTAACGGTCTTCTCGACGACATCCGCATCTACAACCGCGCGCTCTCCGTCTCCGAGATCCAGCAACTATACAATATGGGTGCGGCTACGAAATTGGCCACATCGCCGAAGGTAAACCCTTCCAATTGTTCAGGCACCAGTGGTCTTTCCTGCGGCCTAGTTGGCTACTGGACTCTCGACGGCAAAGACACCAACTGGGCCACCGGCATCACCCTGGACAAAAGCGGTAATGGTAATAACGGTCAGCTCGTGAACATGTCTACCAGCACGAGTCCTGTGGCGGGGAAGGTGGGGCAGGGGTTGAGGTTTATTCGGACATCGTCTACCAAAATACTTTTGAATGGTGTTTCTTTAGGGACAGTACATACGGCGGTGGCATGGATAAAGCCGAACAATCAATCAGGTTCCTACAATTTCGGGGGAATTTTTAATGGTAATACAGATAATATTGATCCACTTTTCGTAAGAGGACCGTCTCCTATAGGGTTTGGGTATAGTTCCAATATTGGAACCGTCGAGCATTCAGGGAATTCACTTGCGGGAAAATGGCATCAGATTGTCAGTGTTCGTAATGGAACATCCGTCAATTTATACTTGGATGGGGTTTGGGTAGCAAGCGGTAATTTAGTAGATAATGTGGCAGCTGTTATAAATACCATTGGGATGCGCGATACAAGTCTTCACTATGACGGCTTCCTCGACGACATCCGCATCTACAACCGCGCTCTCTCCGCCACCGAGATCCAACAGCTATACAATATGGGTGCGGCTACAAAATTAGCTGCATCGCCCAAAATAGCCACTTCTACTTGTTCAAGCACCAGTGGCCTTTCCTGTGGCCTTGTCGGTTACTGGACTCTCGACGGCAAAGATACCAATTGGTCAACCGGCATCACTCTGGACAAGAGCGGCAATGGTAACAACGGACAGCTCGTGAGCATGTCTACCAGCTCGAGCCCTGTGGCGGGGAAGGTGGGGCAGGGGTTAACATTCAAAGGCGTTGGTTATACTAATGCAGGTACAGGTTCTGCTCTCAATGTTATAGGCAGTGATTTTTCTGTATCGGTCTGGGCAAAGACCAATCAGATTGGTACAACTAGAATGATTCTTCAAAAAGGGTCTGGACCAGCAATATCTAGCGAAAAAGGATATCAACTTTATCTTGGTAATACAGGGACCAATTGGGTATTTAGTGTTTGGGATGGAGCTAGCCCAACAAATCATACGCCGCGAGGACAAACGACTTACGGAGTTGAAATCGGAAAATGGCATTATTTAACGGGTATTTTCAGGACTTCTACTAAGACGGCATATCTATATGTTGATGGTATTCTGAGAGATCAAGCATCAAATGCTTCATTCTCAACACCAGATATTTCTACAAACCCTCTTTTTATCGGTGCTTCAAGTGATGGTTCAACACTGTGGAACGGCCTCCTCGACGACATCCGCATCTACAACCGCGCGCTCTCGGCTACGGAGGTACAACAACTGTATCAGATGGGGAGGTGATCGCGAGTTTGCGGAAGCTGAACATCCGCAACTTGCGGATGTTCAGCT
>CAIKAN010000028.1 GCA_903825415.1 uncultured bacterium | reverse complement strand
TTCCTGGCACGACCGGCATTTTCCAAAGACAAAGGCCGTGCATGTCCGAGAGGCCTTTGTCTTTGTGAAAATGCGGAGTGCGAGGAAGTGACCCCGCAGAGCGCGGAAAGCAAAGCCTTCGCCTGCATGGCTTGAACAAAGTACCATTATGAAAAAATGACATCACAAAAGCACCACCGCCAGAAGCGGTGGTTTGAAGAGGATCGGCCATTCATTCGAACGCAATGGGCATTCCGGGGAAATAAAATTGCCTCAAAAATGACTTCGCTTCGGAGATGGCTCTTCGACTCGTCTCACCGAAGGCACCTCCGGTCAACCACTTTGGTTGATTTGGAAATTGCAGCCTAACGAGCCCTACATGATCGCCATCAGCCAAATGTTTGACTGCGACATTGATGCGATTACCGTCTTGAAACACTACCGTCAAAGATCCGGCATCGCGCCATGTTCCGGGGACAAGGAGACCAATCGGTACCAGATCGACACCCTGTCCCCGCAAATCTGTCCTCAACTGAATGCATTCATCACAAAGTTCGGTGCTCATTCCTTCAGGAACGAGGTCGCTTGGACAATTACGAAGCTGCTTTTTGTCATAGCAGTCCTCACAACGGCCCTCCCATATTCTATTTGCCATATCTGTCTCTCTTTCTCAATTGAAGTTTTATCTCATATTCTAAAAAGACAATAACACACATCATTTGTTCATTCAATCTATGAATTCGCGGCCTTAGGAGATAAAATTGCCTTACGCGCCATTATCATCACTCATACAAAAATGATCAATAAAAAAAGCAAAGAAAAGAAAGTCGATCGCGCTTCTGCCGCTTCCCTGCCAGAAGACAAGCTCGATCAAGAGACAGAGTCGACCGTCAAAGAAACAAAGACTTCTTCTAGATCAGGCGAAGGCATAGAGAACGCTCTCGACGCTATCCGAACCAAATTTGGCGACGAAGCTATCATGAAGCTCGGCGACAAGCCCAAGGTCAATGTAAACGCTATCCCAACCGGTTCTCTCGGGCTCGATTGGGCCCTCGGCATAGGCGGACTGCCTCGCGGCAGAATAATCGAGATATTCGGCCCTGAATCTTCCGGCAAGACTACCCTCGCCCTTCATGTCGTCGCTGAAGCTCAGAAGCGCGGCGGAGTCTGTGCTTATATAGACGCAGAACATGCCATGGATCCTGACTACTCCAAGCGCATAGGCGTCAAGATCGATGATCTTCTCATTTCACAGCCTGATACAGGAGAACAAGCTTTGGATATCGTAGAAAGCCTCATACGAACCGGCAAGATGGATGTGGTGGTCATAGACTCCGTCGCTGCGCTCACACCCAGAGCCGAGATCGAAGGCGACATGGGAGCATTCCATGTAGGCACCCAAGCTCGCTTGATGTCCCAGGCTCTGCGCAAGCTCACCGCCATCGTGGCCAAGTCCAAGACGATCGTCATCTTCATCAATCAGATCCGCATGCAGATAGGCGTGATGTTCGGGAATCCGGAGACCACCCCAGGCGGCAAGGCTTTGAAATTCTATGCTTCTGTTCGCCTAGATATACGCCGCATCGCTCAGATCAAAAAAGGCGAAGAGATCATGGGTGGCCGCGTCAGAGTCAAAGTCGTCAAGAACAAGATCGCCGCACCTTTCAAGCAGACCGAATTCGACCTCATGTACAATGAAGGCATCTCCAAGGAAGGCGAGATCATCGCCTTGGGCGAAAAGCTCGAGATCATATCCAAATCAGGTGCCTCATATTCATATGGAGAAGTGAAGCTAGGCCGCGGATATGATGCCACCAGGCAATTCCTCAAAGAGAATGCCAAGGAGAGAGAAGAGATACTCGCCAAGATCAAGGAAAAATTCAAGGAACAGTAAGTGAAAGCTAGTTCATTAAGCAAAATCCCCGCCTAAGCGGGGACGTTTGCTTCTGGTAATCATTTTCCTCCCCAATGTATACCCCATCTGATACGAAGCAGGAACCTCTCTTGCATTAGAGTTGGAGAAACGATTTTTAATTATTGGGTAGTAACTGACGAATTTTGAGTAAATCTGAAGGTGGAAAGGATTTGATTCAAAACTGCATCTTTATCTACATCAAGCGGAGTTGTGCTGGCTTTGTATGAGAGTTTAGCGATCAGATTATATTCGTAGCCGTTACGAGCTGTGCAATACCGCACAGCTGAAGCCCAAGTGTCTGATCCGGTACTATATCCCTTACTCTCACTCCACACTGTAAAATTAATACCACCGATTGTTTTATATGTTGGATCTGCACCAGAAGTAGTATCAAAGCAATTCGCTGATGATTGTATAACATCTATACTCAAATTACCTTTTGTTGTGATTGGCTGAAAGCCTACTTTTTTGCTACTTGTATCACTCAGATCTATCTGGGTTCCTGTTGGATATTGAACTGAAAAACCATATTTCTCATTTGTGTATGTTTTCCAATCAGTCGTTACGGCGGGAGAGGGTAAAGAAGCAAAAGGGTTTTCAATGATCGGTTTCCAATCAGACAAAATAACAGCGTCTCCGGTTCTCGTTGAAGAATACTTATAGGACTGCGGGGTAACGGAAATGTCACCATATTTATTTCTCCAGACATTCCAGAGTGTTTCATTAAGCTCAAAATCAGGAGACCCGTGTTTGTCAAGATAAGAAAACTTTTGTTGAGCGGGATCATAACTCAATACAGCAAAAAGAGGATTAGAATCATTTTCGTACGCGATAACAATGCGATTGTTTCCTATGAATTGGATTATATATGGATAGCCATAAAAAGTTTTGCTTGGATCAGGAAAACCGGGAATAATATCATGACCAATCTTTTTCCAATTAGTTACTAAACTGCTAAGGATTTTCTGATTAGTTGAATCGATAGTTAACGTTGGGGTAGATATAAGTTTCCCTTGATTGTCCAGACTATAACTAATAGCGACCGATTCACTCGCATTTTGTTGAACACCCGGTGCGTTACGAAGCGCATCCGGTACAACGAGTGCGGTAACCGTAAGCACTCCATTTGCGTCAAGAGCGATTTGTTTTACACCAACTCGATAAAGGTTGCGAGATTGCAAATCAGGATGCTTTCGAAGATCAACCGCGTCAGTTTGCGCAGGAACGCCGTTCAAGTTTTTAAATGCAACAAAAAATATATCATTAGCACTTGCGCCGTAATTGCAATAGACAGCGACCACGCCTTTATTTCCACTTTGATCAATCGTGGCGACCAAAAGTTCTTTAGAATCTGGATGGAGATATTTATTGGAAATGGCATCAACAATGTTACAACCACCTTCGACCTTGTCAATATTCTGAGCAAAACCATCAATCATCGTAAATTCCCTTGGAGGAGTGACATCTTTACCAGGAAAAACAATGCGATATACGGCATTTTTAAAAACATCGGCGGATATGATAGGCACTTCTGTCTTTTTATTTCCTTGCTGTCTGACGAGAAGATACACCCCGCCAAGAATAACCGCAACGATAAGAACCATGATAATGGGTGCGATGACTTTTTGTGAGTTTTTCATAATTAAGATGCCGTCCAACAGGTTGAAACATTACAGAATACAACTAAAAAGCACTGTACCGTGTCCACCTTATGGGGGGTACGGATCAGATGTGCGCGTTGTGAAACGAAACTAGAATGGAATTAATGTTTTTGCTTTTTCCGTCAAACTCCTATAGAATGCTTAAACTATGTCTTTACTTGAATACAACGAAGTCACAGAAAAGAAATACATCGTCCTTGACGGTCAACCCTATGAAGTCATCACTTCTCATGTTTTCCGCAAGCAACAGAGGAAGCCGGTCAATGCCACCAAGCTCAAGAACCTCATGACTGGCAAAGTCACAGAATACTCATTCCATCAATCAGAGAAGATCGAAGAGGCCGAGATCGATTCGCGAGAGCTGAAATATCTCTATAACAGCCGCGGAGAATACTGGTTCGCAGACCCTACAGATCCTTCAAAGCGCTTCAATGTCAACGAAGAAGTCATCGGTGAAAGAGGCCGATTCCTTACCGCCAATACCGTCGTGACTCAATTACTCTTCCAAGAAAGGCCTATGGGTTTCAAGTTTCCTATCACCGCCGACCTCAAGGTAGTCGATGCTCCCCCAAGCATCAAAGGAGATACCGCGACAGGCGGCAGCAAAGTCATCACCTTGGAGACTGGTGCAACCATCAACGCTCCCCTCTTCGTCAACAAAGGAGATGTTATCAGGATCAATACAGAGACCGGAGAATATCGAGAGAGGGTTTAAAGCAACACGAAATCCCCTCACATATTCTTTCTTTGGGTATGGCAATGTGATCTGAGCCGAAGCAACAATTGCCCGTATCTTGACGCCTCCGGTAAGGCAAGATACGGTTGCAATTGGCGCAGGCGACCTTGCCATACCCAAAGAAAGAATATGTGAGGGGATTTTACATGCAACGTAACCCCACTAATTCGCTACGTATGGGATAAGACCCATGAAACGAGCGCGCTTGATAGCTGTAGCCAATTGCCTCTGGAACTTGGCTGAGATGCCTGTCCTTTTGCGGCTCACAATGCGGCCATGCGGATTGATGAAGCGCTTGAGGATCTCTGTATCCTTGTAATCTATATACTTGATATTATGCTGGCTGAAATAACATTGCTTTTTCATATGATTGCTGATTATGGTTTATGCTGCTATTTGATTAAAATGGTATATCGTCTGGATTGATCTCTTCTTGCGGATAATCGATCTTCTCTCCAGGTTCCGAAGCTGGCATCTCGGTATTCTTTCCAGAAGATGGAGCCTGTGACGATGAAGCTCCTGCTGAGCTGCCGGACCCTGTGCCCTTGGGGCCGAACTGGATATTGTCGGCAATGATCTCAGTGCGATACCTCTTTTGTCCATCTTGTCCATCCCATGAACGAGTCTGTATCCTTCCCTCGATCAATACCTGCTGGCCTTTCTTGAGATATTGTCCAGACAATTCCCCGAGCTTGTTGAAGGCTGAGATATTGTGGAATTCTGTCAATTCTTGCTTGGCGCCCTCCTTGTCCTTGAAGACGCGATTGGTAGCGACTCCGAAACTGCAGACCTTGCTCCCTGAAGGCAGTGCCTTGAGCTCAGGATCGCGAGTCAGATTCCCTATAATGAACACTTTGTTTAGATACATATATTGTGATCGCCCACTAGATATCGGCCTGACTGACCGATATTTTTATAACTACTATGACTCCTTGACCATCTCATCGATGCTCTTGTCCATATCCTCGACAGAAGCGTGAACGACCTCTTTCTTGGGCTCTTTCTTTTCCTCTTTGACTTCAGCTCTGGTGACCAGAGTATCCATCTTGGGAGCGAATGATGCCGCGATCATAGTTGCCCTCTTTCCCAGATAGGTATTCTCACGGACTGTCGATATGACTAGCGCCCTCAAGACTGCTGGGTATAGCTCTACAGACTTGCGTATAGCTTCGACTTTGTCAGATCCGACCTCGAATTTGATCCAGCCGAAATACGCCTTATCATAAGAATCATAAGCACCCGATACGGTCTTCTTGCGGATAGAATAAGCCAAGCTCTCCCGATGAGGATTCTCCTCGGCTATCACCGTCGCCCCCGAATCGAGGACAATCTTCTTGACCGCATCAGACTCGGTCTGGACCTTCTCCTCAGGCACCGAATCAGCGATGAGATAGCTGACTTCATAAACGGACGCGCGCTCGTTGGTAGTTTCGTTCATTTTGTATGCGACCAGTGATCCTCGCCATGATGCTCGGAACCCCGCCTAGGACAGGGACTGATCACGATTACTTATAATGAAATGAGACTATCACGGAACGCTGCTTTGCGCAAGAATTGTTACTGTGAACAATCATACACAAAGCTATTCAAAGTGTATCAGATCATTATGAAAAAACGCTGAATTTCTGATAAAAAAAGGATAAAATTTCCGCGGAGGTCTGACCTCCGCTTACACTCCGAATACCCTCTTCGCATTTTCCATGATCTGCCCTGCCATAACAGCTTCATCTACTCCTTTTATCCCCGCCAAAGCCCTGACAACTTCAATGACATAAGCCGGCTCATTCCTTTTCCCACGATATGGCTTCGGAGCCACATAAGGGCAATCGGTCTCGGACATTATACTATCCATCGGCAGATACTTGATGACTTCGTCATAATTCCTGGCAAAAGTGATAACTCCTGTAAACGAAAAAGTAAATCCCATATCCAAAAATGGTTTCGCCTCTTCAATGCTCCCTGCATAGAAATGCAGGTTGCCAGCGATACCCGGTTTGGATTTCAAGATATCGAATGCTTCATTATAGGCCGAACGGCCAGATTCGCTCCTCAAATGAAGCATCAATGGTTTGTTAACTTCCAAGGAAAGGTCTGCCATCGATTCAAATACTTTCTTTTGAAGCGATGTCTGATCTTCATCAAGATGAAAAAAATCCAGCCCGCATTCGCCGATCGCAACGACCTTATCTTTGGCAGCCAATGCCCTATAGGCGTCCATATCAGGCACCTCGAAGAAGCCATCGCCCGCCTCCACTGATTCATGCGGATCAGGATGGGGATGACTTGAAGTGTGCACAGGATGCAATCCTACAGTCGCGTAAAGGTCAGGATGCTTCTCCGCCAATTCCACCGCCTTCTTTGAGGTTTCCAGATTCGTGCCGATATCTATCATGGCGACGCCCGCATTCCGTGCGCGCTCTATCACCGCCTCCCTATCGGCATCATAAGCGGCAAAATTTATGTGGCTGTGGATATCGATGTATTTCATTTGACTATGAAGTAAATTGGAAGGCGTTTTCGATATGGTTGCAATTGGCGGAGGCGATTTTGCTTGATCCAAAGAAACGATATGTGCTGAGTTCTAAAATGATCATTTCCTTGCGAATAGCGGAGATGCTGGCATTTCATTTTTCCGAATGAGTTCGATGATCTTGCGCGCTGTTTCAGGCATTATAGGTAACAATGATTTGGCGATAAATTCAAGGCGGCCCAACAATTCAAGGATATCTCTCTCCGCTTCTGCTCGATCCGTCTTTATCTTCTTGAAAGGCTGGCGCTCTTGGATGATCGAATCCGCTTTCGATATCAAGCTCCAGATCACATTCGAAGCGCTTTGCAGATCGAATCCATTGAAGCCTTCTCCATACCCCTTGATCGCAGCCACCCCCTCGTCTGTGCTGGAGAAATCTGATCGAGACTTATCTCCTTCATAGAGCGCTATACCATTCGCGGTAGCCATCTTCATGACCCGGCTCACTAGATTGCCTAAACCATTCGCCAGATGAGCATTGTAGGCTTCCTTGAATTTATCAACCGTAAATGGGCTGTCTTCAAAGGGAGAAAGCTCACGAGCCACATAATATCGGAAGACGTCGGCGCCATATTCTCTGACGATCTCAAGAGGGTCGACGGCATTGCCCAGAGACTTCGACATCTTGATACCGCCTTCACCGGTCACAAATCCATCGATGATGATGGTCTGCGACTGCGTCAATCCCGCCGCCATGAGCATTGCCTGCCACATCGCCGATTGCTGACGGAGATTGTCTTTGCCGCAATATTGCACTACCCCGCCGCTCTCTATCCACCATTTCTTGAATGATCCGGGGGCTTCTTTTTCTTGAATCACATCGTCTGGCCAACCTATCGCCGAGATATAATTCACCAGAGCATCGAACCAGACATACATCACATGCTGGTCATCATCCGGCACATGAACACCCCAAGGCATTTTGCTCTTCAGTCTGGAAATGCTGAAATCTTCCAGTCCTCTTTCCACGAAAGCTCTGATCTCATTCAGTCGCGAACCAGGGATCACCAGTTTCGGATGTGATGAATATAATTCAAGTAGCTGTCTCTGAAAAGCGCTGAATTTGAAAAAGTAATTCTCTTCTTTGACGATCTCGATATCCTGATTCGGATGAAGAGGACAATGCCCGTCCACCAATTCAGAATCGGTCTTCTCCAGCTCGCAACCGATGCAGTATTTTATGGAATAATCTTTCTTGTAGATATAGCCGTTCTTTTTAACGATATTCCAGAACTCTTGCGCAGCCTTGATATGATGAGCATCCGTAGTACGGATGAAATTCACATCATCGCTGATACCCAATAAAGGCATGATCTCTCTGAATTTAATCGATATCTGATCGACATAGACCTGTGGTTCGAGACCTAATTGTTCAGCTATTTTAAAGACTTTGATGCCATGCTCATCGGTTCCAGTGTTAAAAAATACCTCATAGCCCGACAATCGCTTTGAGCGCGCGATGATATCCGCACGGACAAATTCAAGGGCGTGGCCTATATGGGCTTCCGCGTTCACGTACGGAATCGTAGTAGTTATATAGAAAGGCTTCATCTTTGTTTCCTTAGACATGATGAAAGTCTACATGGAAAAGGCCCAAAAACCAAGCGCGCGCAAGGGACTAGCCACTAGTGGCTAGTCCTTAACTAAAATCCCAATAGCGGTTGTTTGCCAGTCCCATCTCTCTCTGCCACCTCTGCCTTCTTGTGTTTCTCGATATCATTCACATATTCCATGAGAGCTGCGGATAGCGGAACAGCGATCAAGGCGCCCAAGACTCCCGCTAATTTTGCGCCGATGATCAAAGCGAGTATGACCACGACCGGATTGATGCCGACAACCTTTCTCACCACCAGAGGATAGAAAAGCTGGCTCTCAAGCTGATATATGACCAAATATAGCACCACCAACAAAATACCTGTACCAACGCCTTTATCTGAAAAGGCTACCAAGATGGCCGGTATAGAAGATATGATCGGCCCGAATACAGGGATGATCTCAAAGAGACCCGCCAAGACTGCTAGAGACAGGGCGTGAGGAATGCCGACGATCACAAGGACGATGTAGACCAGAACCCCAACGACGATACCCAGAAGTATCTGGCCTTGAAGCCAAAGACCGATCTTTCTCTGCGACCTCTTCCAAAGGTTGATGATATAGTCGTGACGCCTCACCGGAGTTACGATGCGCAAGAAATCGTCGACCCCCTCCTCCTGGACTATGAGATAGAACGAAAGCACGATGATGAGGATCAGGGAAAGAAGGCCTCCAAAGATGACGCTGGCCGTATGGAAGACGCTCGCGCTCGACCCGCCAATGTCGGACTTCAAGCCATTCACGAAATCAGTCAGCGATATAGTGTGCGTCGATAGTGACTGCGACATCTGGCCGAAATTCAGCCCGATATCACGGATCGGGCTCCAAAGTTCCTCTAAGGTTATGGTCTTTGGCAGATCATTCAAGAAAGAAGAAATGTCATTGATGACCATCGGCATAAAGAATACGAAGATACCTACGACTAACAACAATATCACCACATATATCGTTACGACGGCCACCGTCCTATGGAATCTCAACCGCCTCAATCGGCGAACAACCGGCTCGATAGATGATGCAAAGACCACTGCAGACAAGACTACAAGGACAACGCTTGATAGATAATAAAGAGCAACCAAGAGGATGGCTATCACAAAGAAACGGATGATCGTGCCCGTACTGATAGACATATGCTGGCCTTGATTCAAGTCGAACATGGTTTGAGTATAATACCGTAAGTAAAATTAGTCCAACGAGTTAGGTCCTAGCCACTAGTGATTAGCCACTAGTGAAACGCCAGAAGCAAAGACTATTAGCTAATCACTAGTGGCTAGTCACTGAATCTGAAATACACTTTGAATATCGAATCATCCTTAACCCTACCGATGAGCGCCATATTCAAGTTCTCATTTACAAATATAGACCTAGCCAAGTCGCGCACATCTTCCGCTGTCACGCTATTGATCTTGGCGATCAATTCGTCCAGGCTTTCGATGTCCTTCTTCAAGACCTCCTGCAGACCAAAGAATTCCGCACGCGCCTCTGATGTCTCCAGACCGAGAATGGTCGTACCGGCGATATAGTCCTTGACCTTCTTGAGCTCGCTTTCCGATACCAGCTCCTTCTTGAGCCTATCGCATTCAGCCAGAATACCCCTGATACCTTCTTCTATCCTAGAATTATCAACTCCTGCGGAGATAGAGAATGAGCCATGATCAGTCGATGGGTCGTCGTCAGCCTTGATATAATAGCAGATGCCCAACTCGTCTCTCATCTTGGAAAATAGCCTCGAGCTCATGCCATGGCCGAGCAGGGTTGATAGCACAGACATCGCCGGCATCCTTCTGTCAGTGACGGGAAAGGTGCGGACCCCGATGACCAGATGGGTTTGATCCGTCTCTTTGAATTCTATGCTTATCGCTGGCGACTTCTGGCTCTCAGTCACCTGGGATTTATTTTCCGCCTTTTCAGGAGAGATCGAACAAAAAGTCCTTTCGATCTTTTTTATCATTTCAGCCTCATCAAAAGAACCCGCCACCATGACCGTGGTCGTATAGCTCACATATCGCTCTTTACGATATTTGACCAGGGCTTCGCGAGAGAATGATCTTACATTCGCTTCTGTTCCTACAACATGCCGGCCGGCTGGTTGTTCTCCATACAACAAAGCAGTGAATACATCCTGTACATGTCTCTGCGGCAGATCGCGATACATGCGTATCTCCTCGACAATGACACCCTTCTCTCTTTCCATCTCTGCTTCATCGAATAGAGGATCGAGATACATATCAGAGACCACATCCAAGATATCGTCCACGCGCTTGGAATCAGCCTTGGCATAGTACCCAGTGAATTCTGCAGAGGTGAATGCGTTATATATGGCCCCGATCCCATCCAGCTCTCTCGAGATATCGATCGCTTTGGGCCTTTTCGTCGTCCCCTTGAAGACCATATGCTCCAAGAAATGCGAGATGCCATTAAGCTCCTTGGTCTCATATTCCGAGCCAGCTTCGACCACCACAAGTATAGTCACCGAAGGATTATCAGCCATCGGCACGGTTATAACGCGCAAGCCGTTCTTGAGGGTGGTCTTTTTGAATTGCATGTTTGTTAATGTAAAATGTAAAAATCAAAATGGAAAATGACAATGTAAAATGCAAAAATGACGAATTGCGTTAGCCGCGACCGTCGCAGGCGGCGACAAATGGCGACTTTGGCGGATCCGCCGGCTGGCGGAGGAGCCAAACGAAGGCATTTCGTCGCGCCGAGGAGGGAGCGGGGTGATTTTGCATTTAATTAATTTTCGACTTCAAATACGCCACAAGCTCTTTTTCACCGACGCGCTCCTGCTTCCCGCTATCCCTATCCCTGACTGTAACGCCTGCGCCCTTCTCGATCGTATCAAAGTCGATAGTCACACAATAAGGAGTACCTATCTCGTCTTGGCGGCGATAGCGCTTGCCGATATTGCCATTATCATCGAAGGTCGCTGCGGGTATCTCTTTCTTTATAGCCTTGAAGATCTCTTCTGCTTTCTTGATCAGCTCGGGCTTATTCCTGAGGAGCGGAAAAACTGCCACCTTGAATGGCGCCACAGCCGGCGAAAGTTTGAGATAGACTCTAGTCTCTCCGCCAAGACTATCTTCGGTATACGAATCCGCCAAAACCGCCAAGACCGCCCGATCCAATCCGAACGACGGCTCAATGCAATGCGGCAGGAATCTCTCCTTGTTCGCTTCATCGTAATATGAGAGATCGACCTTGCTGAATTCCGAATGCTGCTTCAGGTCAAAATCTGTCCTGTATGCCAGACCGCTCAATTCTTTCCGGCCGAATGGGAAATCAAATTCAAAATCTATAGTCCTCTTGGAGTAATGAGCGCGCTCGCCATCTGGCACTTCCAATTCATGGACTTTGGACATACCCAATCCTAGATCTGAAAAGAAGGCTTTGGTCTCCGATCTGAAATCCTCGAAGACCTTCTCCCACTCCTTCGGATGGACGAAATACTCGATCTCCATCTGCTCGAATTCCCTGACCCTGAATAGGAAATCGCGCGGCGCGATCTCGTTTCTGAAGGCTTTGCCGATCTGGGCCATGCCGAATGGCAGCTTGGGATGCTGCGAATCCATGATATTCTTGAAATTCACGAACATGCCTTGGGCCGTCTCCGGGCGCAAATATGAGATAGAAGAATCATCCTGAACCGCTCCGACATGAGTCTGGAACATCATATTGAAATCGCGCGGCTCGCTCAGGAACTTCGAACCCTCTGAACCACAGCTCGGACAGACAGTCTCCTTGGACATCTGCCATGAATTCTTGCCTTCGGCATTCTTTGCCATAGTCACCCCCGGCAATTGATCGAATCGGAAACGGTTCTTGCATTTCTTGCATTCGACCAGAGGATCAGAAAAGCCGGCTACATGGCCGCTAGCCCTCCAGACATTCTGATTCATGAGTATGGCGGCATCCATGCCGAACATATCGTCACGATCATCTACAAAACGCTTCCACCACAGCTTCTTGATATTGTTCTTTATAGCTACACCGAGCGGACCATAATCCCAAGTACCTGCCAAACCGCCATATATATCGGAACCTTGAAAGATGAAGCCGCGCCTCTTACATAGCGAAATCAAAGATTCCATGAGATCGGGTTTGGTTTGGTTAGACATGAGGGTATTCTATACTAAAACCGCATAATTACCAAAAATGAATCTCGTCAGCCGCGACCGTCGCAGGCGGCGACAAGTGGCGACTTTGGCGGAGCGTAGCGTAGCCAAACGAAGGCACTTCGTCGCGCCGAGGAGGGAGCGGAGTAATTTACTATATTAATTTTTTCTATCAATTCCCCACTCTCTGGTCCCCATCCTTGAATGCCGGATCCGTACTGAAGCTAGTCGTCAGATAAGTCTGCTTACTCATCAGATTGGCGCCTGTGTATGAATCTGTTCCGGTGAATGTCGCATCATTGATAAGAGTTGGGGCGCTTCCGACCATGTTTGAATTCGGCTCGAATGACACCTGGAAAGAAGCCTGCTTGCGTGAACCGCTTGCAGCGATATTCGTACCCAGAGCACCTGTATTCCAAGTGACTATACCCGTGCTTTCGTCATAGCTCAAATCTTCAGTCGTCGGACTGATCACATTCAGCCACTTGACACCGAGAGGCAAGGTCGCAGTCACCTGACCGTTTTCTACAGGGTTGACAGTATTATCCAGAGACCAGACGATAGTATAAGTGGTCTTCTGATCGGTCTTCGGAGGAACGGGCCCGGTATTTACGAATGGGCCAATGGTTCTGACCACCTGTCCCGACAACGATACCGACGACGATATCCTGACATTTCGAGCCGCAGCTGAAGCTAGAGATTCCGCGACTCCTGATTCCTGCGTATGTTTTGCGGTCACATTGGCGGTGAATGAAACTGTCGGATTGACCAGAGGCCTGCCAGATGCACCTAGATCGCGCGGGGTGATAGAGAAATTGACCTTGCCTCCCTGTCCAGCACCTATAGACGCCAATACCGGAGTAGACTGCTGATTCCAGACCATCTCATCAGTCGATGAGCGGAAATACCCTTCATTTTGTTGGACCATGGTCTTGTCATAGGCTGAGCCGGACAGCTTCACGACTATCTCTGCATCTGATATCGCCGTCGGCAGATTATTGAACCAAGATACTTCCATAGATATGGGTTGATTGAATTGCCCAATAGCATCGCTTGTCTGCTGCTTATCGCCGTTGACGGACAACCCTATAGTCATGAACGGCTTCTTTAGAGCCACCTCTTGATCGGCAGACATGAACTCCGTGCCTATCGCATTCTGATTGCGCGAGCTCTGCGAACCTACGGAAAAATGGAAACTGCGATTATCCTGATCAACTCCAGTGAGCTTTCCATGTATAGTGATCGTGCGCTCTCTGCCAGCCGGTATATCGCCGATACGCCACGTAGCATTGTCTGATAGAGGCTTTAGATCAGAGGATATATAGCTGAAACCGAAAGGATAAGTGGCAGTCAATAGCACATTCTTCAGAACGTCCTGAGAATTCGATCTAACGCTGACCTTCATATCGAATTCTTGTCCCGAAGACACTTCCTTGAAGGAATCGACCGCCAGAGTCACTGGCGAGGAATTGATGAGGATGTCATACGACTTCTCCTTGGTGAATATGGAAGAAGATCCCTTGACGTTGTAAGAGAGCGAGACCATCACTTGTTTTTGCATATTCTCCTCTCCAAAAACTATCGCTTGCACCGTGCGTTTGACGCTGCCTCCGGCCGGTATATCGCCTATCAGCTGTTTGTATGTAGAAAAATCTTGAGTCGGGTCCTTGGGATCCGTCGTGCCGGCCGGAAAATCGATGCGTAGATCGGCCAACTGAAGATCGACGCTGTTGTTATTTGTCACCATCACATTGAATGTGACCGGCGTGCCTCCAGGCACAGATACCGGACCGCTCACTGAGATGTCTATATTATTGGCAGAGATCAGATTGGCGCCGTTCAAGAAAAGATAGAGGCCAATCCCCACTGCTGCAATGAAGAAGAAGATCGAACCGATGAATATCTTTGTGAAAAATGACATAGGGTGTCCGCTTACTCTCGCTTCCGGCGCGGCGACCGGTTCCGGGGGCTTTTCTTCCTTGGGAGGCTCCCATCCCTTCTGTACATCGTCCTTGATATCTGCATATCGAAGCTTCCTCCTAGTGCGCACCTCCGGCGCATTCCTCGAATACAAGGAATTCTTCAGTTCCTCGATGCTGCTTTTATTCTCGGGAAGCATTTGTCAGATTATAACATATATTTAGACTACAAATCCGTCTGGTAACCAAAAGGCTGTGTGTTGAATATGGTCGAATGACCAATTTTCAAATTCCAATTTTCAATCAATTTACAAGTCTCAAATTTTCATTAGAAAGAACCATGACCGATCGATTGGAGATTATTTCATTGAAATTTGATTGAAAATTGGAATTTGCTTGCCCTGCGAAGCTCCGAGGTAACTTGTGGTGAGCTAGTCGAACCACGAGGAGCGAAGAAGGGGAATTTGAATCCGCCGATTGGCGGAGAAAATTCATGGAGATGCAACCTATTTCAACAACCACAAAAAAATGCTCAAGAGAATATGAAATAGGCCTCTCAAAATACCCATATTCTGAGCCATACTCTCATGACTACATAAACATAATGAAATATACTTGACAGTTTGTACAGGGTATGCTAGACTATATGAGTCAGAGTACGGTATGTACATAACAAACGAATACATGGATTTTCTTAGAGGAGAGTCCTATAACATCGCTTTGGGGCATTATTGATATGCTCATCACAAGAAAGGCGGTCTATATATCTCTTCTCTATTTGATTTGAAGGGATATATGGACCGCTTTTGTTTATTATAGTGATTTCATCGAACTATGATGGCAAGACGACATCACTTCCCTTTTGAAAATCCGCAGTCGTGAGGACAGACTAGACAAGAAGGTATGCTTTCTTGACGGAAATGTCCTTGTGACCTGAAGTCCTTCAAGGCTTTATGCGAAGAAGGAAAGTGAAGGTAAAAGACAAGGATGATGTTTGACAGTAGAATAGCGAAGATAAAGTTCAAGCGAGATGCTTTGCATTTCCTTGAATGGGAAAACGCGGAACAAATAGTTCTGCAATGTTATTCCTCTTCGTCGTGCTGACCGATAGCGTAAAATACTTCTAGGTCGGCAAGACAAGAGGGGTCGCATAATTCCTAGGCGAGTAGCCTGGGTAGTGATCCTAGCAAAAGACTATACGAATAAGTATAGCGGAAGTCTTCCGGCTTACGAAGATGTGCCGGCATTCAAACATCTTCAAAACGGCTCCAGTATGCCGAATAATACTGGGAGGAGAAAAGTTATGTTCATGCTATTTAAAGCTTTCGTCGGTGGTTTGATGGGGCTGGTGGCGATGGTTGCTATCATGGCGGCTGTTTGGGCCATCATGTGGGCAGCGACCACATGGATCTCAGGACTGCGTCACGCAATCCTGAGGAAGAAGGCAAGGTTGGATTCCACCCTCAGGTGGGATCTGGGACGAGCACACGCCCGTTACCAAGTGGAGGTAGGAATGGGGAGAATATCCTACGCTACCGAAGAGTTCTACAGAAAAGAACATTATCTATAGAACTCCCGTCACCGCCACACTGGCAAAAAATAGTTCTTTTTAGATCGTGACGGGGAGATGTTCAATCCATCTCCCCCACTGTTCTCGGGATGCGTATCCCGACTGATGAGTCCTAAAGGACGAAAACAGTAGAGTCAAAATGTTACCCCTCTTTTACTGCTGACTTGAAGCATACTGGGCTTCTAGGTCGGCAAGACAAGAGGGGTCGCAAGATCCCCTATAGTAGAAGGCCATCTGGAGCTTCTACTATTTGATTTGCTCGCAAGTGCGAGCTGTAGTTTGAATGATCAAAGAGTCTCACCGCCGTGTGGTGAATGAGAGTTGATGATCACAACAAAAATTCTCCGGGAAACTGGAGCGGCTGACGGCAGCTTCGGGGTCGCCGAGGTGGTCGACCCGCAAACTCTCCGGCAGTTTGGGAACCAATTGGCAGCCGGATGGGCGAAGGCGGTGGCGCCTGTTACGGTGCCTCGCGAAGTGTTCGACCGGGTGGTCGAATGGCTCGATCACAACGGTGGTGGTGAGGCGGCTAGCGAGCTGACCGCCCTGCTCAAATAGTCCCTTTCCGGGGTGCGTATCGCAATGCGCAAATGGTTCTTTGGTTAACAGCAAGAGCGGTATTGCGAGCTCTTGCCTTTGATGAATGTCGGAGAAGTGTTCATTAAAGTATGGTCACTTCTCCACTTTATCCGGCCGTTGAGGAAGATCTCGGCATCCGGTAGAGTGATTCGACCGTGTTCGTAAGTCTAATCGTTCTGCCATAGCTATTTGTTGTTACAAATTTTAACTACGGATTTTAGGCCTGATCATTCAGGTTTGAAATCCGCAGTTAAACATCAACAACAAAAATCAAAGAGTACTTATGGCAAGAATCATTGTAATATTCGGCAGTTCTGTTTCTACGACGGCCGCAGGCGACATCGATGTCGCCATTGAACGAGATGGAAAGTGGGGTTCGGCGGACGAGAAGATCGTCCGTGCGTGGGCCAAAAAGTGCAACTTGAATTCCACCATCAGGCTCGATATCCATGAAGAGGTCTACAAGACCGACAGCGGATATAAGTTCTGGAATCCAATCGCCGGGAGGGGCAACTTTCCCGGCGAGGTGGCCGTATTGAAAGGTCAGGTGACCATCGGCCACATGACCTTCGACGGCCTGTCGTCGAAAATCCGAGCCGGCGTGCCCATCAAAGACATCGTCACCTCCTTGGAAGACGAATACGGATTCCGACTCTCCCTCTGCGCCAAGAAAGGCGAGAAAGACGACGGCGCCGGAGACTTCAACGACTACATTGAGGGCATCGTCTCCCTCAAATCGGCCAAGAGACACACCCAGATTTGGGATGGCCTCATGGCCGCCCTGGGTGACCTTGGTCACCTACTCAACCGTCTCGTCTCCGAAGAGATTCGCCCCGCGGCGGATTTCGCGGAATCACTGGAGAATGATTCTCCAAACGCTGGAGGGTCGGTCGCTCTTTCCATCTGGAAGGACCCGAGTCTCGGTTGGCTCGGCAATCCTCAGTACGCATCGGAAAAAGCCAAAACCATAGGGCAGCTCGAGGCACTGCTCTACTCCAGCGAATAGTCCAGTGAGCCCGCAGGCTCATAGTTGCTTGATCACCATCACAATGAACGCTGCGGCGTTCATTAATTCCCAGCACCATCGAAAGATCGGTGCTGGACTTTATCCGCTTGCTGAGAGAGATCTCGGCGGTCGGTAGAGCCTTTGTTCATAACATAGGTGTTTATCGTTGGAACAGTATCTTGAGCATCTCTCTTCAAAGGAGGTGTTCAAGAAGATTGTTTCAACCATCAGCTCGCATGTGGAGCTTCGGCTCTTGTCCGGTGTTGCTTGTCTGGCAGCAACCTGTTTCTGCGTGAAACCTAACGCAGGAGCATGATGGCTTGACCGCGATTCCGGCGGAAAAATCAGGAAAAGAAATGGAATTACAGTATGAAGACATTGTTTAGTTTTGACGCCGAAACAAACGGGCTGTGGGGACGGGCGTTCGCCATCGGTGCGCTCGTCTATGACGAGAAAGGCTCCGAAATCGCTCGGTTTGTCGGACGGCTCCCGGACACGGAAGTCACCGACCCTTGGGTCAAGGAGAACGTCCTCCCCAAGATCGCAAACATCCCCGTGACCCACGACACGTACGAGGCACTCCTCGCTGCCTTCGCGGCCTTCTACAAAGCCAACAAGGAGGGAGCCGATGTGGTCGTTCACATGGGCTACATCGTAGAGACGAAAGTTCTTCGCGACATGCACACCCAGAAGCTCATTGGCGACTGGGATGCACCCTACCCGCTCTACGATGTAAGCGGAAACCTGCAACAGGCAGGCGAGGATGCGACCTCGGTGGATGGATATGTGAAGAAACACAATCTGTCCGTCGGCGAGTTCGAGGGTGGGACGCATAATCCCCTCTACGATTCGGCGGTAGCAGCTATGGTGTACCGCCACCTGCTCGGTCAGATCGCAGGCTAAAGAAACGAGACGTTGAATGTACACGCTGAAAACATTTATGAGTTTAGAAGGACTCATTGAAAAAACCTCTTGCATCCCGCTTGATGCATAATGCGGTTCCCAATGGTGAATGTATGCGGACATTCACCAAACTTTTTCAGCCCACGATAGGAATCGCGGGTTGATCAGTTAGTCAACAACAGTCGGAGCATCCCGACAACAGAACAATCTCTTCCATCAAAGATGCTGGGAGGAGGTGGAAAGGCTATATGCCGAAATTTGAAAAAATTACCACGGATGTTATTGTTGCGAACGAATCGTTCGCAAAATATCTGTGGGGCGGTTCAATCGCCGCCGCAAAGAAGGGTGGTACATTCGTAGGTAACTACGAAATCGCACCCGATGAGTTCCGTAAGTTTGGGATCGTCTTGTCAAAAGGCGGAATGATCATCCCGGACGCGGAACCAGAAACTCTCAGAAAGGTGCTCGACGAAGGGCGAGGCATCCTTGCTGAGCGTCGGAATGATACGGTCAAAGCTGTGCAGGAGGAGCGCGAGAGCGCCAAGCAATCATACTTGGGCAAGGTTACTCGCCTTCTTGGCCAGTACGGTATTCCCGGACTCGGGATCGTTGAGTGCGCGTCTGAATCCGGCAACCCATCATGGGGTGCAGTGATTTCGGAAGTCCTCAGTGACACTCCGAACTCAGATGTGGAGACCAATACCCTGCTCGCTTTTGGCAACGCCGCAGCATTTCTTCTTAGGAAAGAGCGCATACGAGGCAAATTAGAAAGCCGGCTATGGGTCGCACCTCTCGAAGAGGTTGAGAAATTTCTCCAAACCGAAGCAGAAGTCTTTCCCCTGCGCCAGCAGTTCATGGCGCGGTTGGAGGAAGTGGCCAGGAGAGATGGGACAGCACTGAGAGACCATTCATGTCCCAATGGCCACTATGGCCTGATATTTGAGACATTGGGTGGAGAAATAAACGGAGACATCAGTTATTTCCCGATGTCTCCAGGGTTAAAATCGGCCCATACCATCCGTTACGAGAAGAATTGGCCGGGAAAACGCGAACGCTTCTATCGGTTCAATAAAGAGGATATCTCGGAATTGGAACGGTTGGTGTTCGGTGCGGAAAAGATCCGCCAAGACCGCCTCGATCATCTCTGGCAACTGTTCATCGAAACACAGGGTGTGTTGACGAGCACCGCCGAAGATCGTTATGACGACGATGGAAAATGCAAGGAGATCGTTTACTTTGTCAAAGGCGAGCGTCTGTCGCCTGATGAATACAAGTGGCTGCAAAGCCGCCTGAACGAAATCCCGACTGCACCAGAAGGATTCGTCCGCGTCAGTTGCGGCACTAACGACCTCTTGCCCATTCTTGAAATGCCGGGACAAAACGACGTCTTGGTTATCGTGGGAAAGACAGGTAGCAGGAGAGGCGAATGGAGCTACGGTGAGTGGTTCCGAGGCCATCCTTCAAAGTGTCAGATTCCTTTTGGAGACAAAGGAACGATGGGAAAGATCAAAAGCGTCACCCTGAATGGAAAACAACAGGAGAATAAAAGGGTGGACCTCGTTCAGTGGACAGATCCAAAGGAGCTGGCCAATCGAGCGCTTTGGGAGTCAGGGATGAGTAGTCCAACAGTGGCTCATGTGGAAGCGCTAGCAAAGGTGTATGAGAAAAAGTTGCTTCTACAGTTGACCAAAACCGTAACGACACCATCAGATCCTGAACCGCCACAGTCGATAGAAGAGACTTCGGAGGCATCCACACCTTTGGTCGGGCAGAATACAGAGGGTTTTGGTCTGGGAAAAGAAGTCTGGGGTGTCTTAGACGGTCTCAAATTGTAGTTCTTTATAGGTCGTAAATAAACCTTCCATAACCTCGGCCGCAGAGCGCAGCGGCACGACCCCAAGGATCGCCTCCTTGGCAAGTTTGATCGGTATCCGTACTGATCACGGAGTAAAACTTGTCAAAAATTACTCCACTTTAATGAGCTTATAGGATCTGGGATCTGTAGGCTCATAGAGTCACCATCACCTCGATCAGCGAAAGCTGAAACCTAGTCCCCATGGGGCTATGGATATAACTTGGGATCAGATAAGGAAGCAGTGTGAGAGACCGCAAGGCCTCTCTCCTCTAAACACCGCTTCTTGATCGCACTCCATACCATATCCGTAGCCCTATGGGGATCTTTCATTGCTCCTATCTGATATTCCCTCCCCAGATATTATTGAAAACCAATAGCTCACAAAAACTTTATCCTTTTTTGAACAAAAATTCAGCGTTTTTTCATAATGGTTTGATAGAATCTGGAAACCTTGAATATATTCAAGACGATGATGCGGCCGCTTGCTGGAACAAAATATTCGGAAATCTATCCGACGGCATTATCTATATACAAGGATATCGAATCCAGAACCAAAAGGCGGCCATATATCAGATCGAAATATTTCAAAAAAGAGAAGATATTACTAGATTATTTCTGGGCACATCTTAGAGAAAAGAATATGCATGATCGCGTACGCCGTCTCAAATATTATCTTTGTGCTCTAGATCTCATTGAGAATACAATGTTAAAACCGTATTCTCAGACAAATCCCATGAGAAAATCAGAGATACTCCATAGATTTATCGGTCAAATTCATACTGGAGAGTTATTCTATGTTCAGATCAAAGAGAATAAGCACAAGCAAAAGTATTTTATGTCAGTCTTTCCGGCTTAAAAGAAAAAAACCCTCCGCCAAGTTGCAGTCGTATAGAACTGCGGCCGAAAGTTTTCTTCATCTAAAAGGTTAGCAAATATTAGATAGAAGTCAAGCCTCTCAGTCTCCTCCTCTCTTGCCGCTACTGTTTATAACAATCAACGTTTATAAATGCGATTCCTTCAACGCTTTGTTTATATGCCTATTCATCGCCACCCTATGTTGTTTCAAGCCATCGAGCAAGCTCAGACTGATCTCATTGGAAGAGACTTCCCCATTCAAACCCGAGACATCCCCCACATATCCTAGATTATGCAAGATGCGGATCACGATCAACGATTCAAGTGTCTCCATTTGTTCTGAAGTCAGGTCGCCTTCATCGCTAGCCAAGAAGACGCCACAAGCCCTCACACATTCGAATAATTCAGGATGCGCTTCTTCCCCTCGAAGGAATCGCCGAAGGAGCGAAGCTACTCGTGCTATCAATTCAGAGCGTAGGCGAGCTCGGTGAATATCATTTTCCCTTGTCAGGTAATGCGATTCGAGCCTGCTACAATTGCCCGTATCTTGGCGCCTCTGGCAAGCCATGATACGGTTGCAATTGGAGCAGGCGATTTTACCTGACAAGGGAAAATGATATTCACCGAGCTCGCCGGACTCATCGAATTCCTGCGCGCTCGTCAATCTCCACATCTCTTTCCCTCTGACAAATGAGAATTCCCCGAATGAATAGTCTTGCGTGAAAGGCCGCAGCTTCGATCTTTCGAAGCGTATCCCCTGCGCCACCGCCATGACCAAACCCAGATCTCTCGTGAAAATGAATAACATCTTCCCCGCTTCGCCGTATGCCCGCGAATCGATGATGAAACCAGGGGTAGTTTGGATGCTATACATTATGGGAATCGCGCGCTCGGCATGTCTCTATTTTATCTCCAACTTTGCGCCAAATTCAATACTCTTAAGATTCGTAGCCTTCTTGATAGCGTCTCCATTCTTGGTAACGATAGCCTTGAATTCATCCGTGACCATCAAAACCGCCAAGTCACCGACAGTTAAGCCTTTCTCCTTGCGTAAGTCTTGGATTTTGCGGAGAAGCTCTCGCAGATCGCCTTCTTCTTTTAATTCAGGAGTGATGATCAGGTCTAGTTTTACCTCTTCTTCTATAGTCGAATCAAATAAGACATTCTTAACATTTACTTCATCACGAATCAGATTGACCATATCTTCTGACAGAGATATCTTCTCACTACTAGGAACCTTATTGGAGCCATTTGAATCGTGCTTGAGCATGTATGATTTATATTCGTTGATATGGAATGTCTTAAGCGGTTGCCGAACATTTATCCTTGCAAGTGATCGCGCCTCAAGTCCTTTCGAAGAAAAATATCTTACTGTTTCCATATCCTTTAAGATACTTATATCAATTTCGCTCGCCTCCGGCCAATTCTCAAGATGAACGCTCTCCAATCCACCGCCCGCCTCTTCGTACAGATAATCGGCGAAGAATGGCGTGAATGGCGCCATCACCTTTGCTAAAGTGATCAGTATGAATCTGGTTGTCGCCAGAGCCTGTTCTTTGTCCTCCCCTTCCTCTTTAAATCTATCTCTCGATCTCCGGAGATACCACTGCGATAGATCCGCCATAAAATCACGTATCGCCCTAGCTGGTTCCATGAATATGTAACCATCCAGTCCTTTTGTAATCGTGCTTATTAATTGATTCAACCTAGCAACAATCCATTGATCCAAAACATTTTGCGATTGATTATTTTTGACTTTTTTATCTGTATTTTTGATTTTTGATTTTTGATTTTTGATTTCATCATCCTCATACAATTTATAAAAAGACAATACATTCGCCGCCAGATTAAACACCTTCTTCACGATCTCATCTACAGTCTTCTCCTCAAAATTCTTGGAATCTCCCGGCTGATTTACCGAATACATCCAAAAGCGCAAAGCATCGGCTCCGTATTTATCCATCATCTCCCAAGGGTTGACCACATTCCCGATCGACTTGGACATCTTCTTGCCTTTGGCATCCAAGATATGGCCCAAGCAAATGACATTCTTAAAAGCCTTGCCTTTGCCCATCAGAATGCCGATAGCATGGAGAGTGTAGAACCAACCACGAGTCTGATCTATGGCTTCGGAAATGAAATCGGCTGGATAGCCTTTGCCATTGATCAATTCTTTGTTCTCAAATGGATAATGGTCCTGCGAGAAAGGCATAGACCCGGAATCGAACCAGACATCCAAAACTTCCTTGGCACGATTCATGGTGCCTCCGCACTCGCAGGCCAACTTTACCTCATCTATGAATGGACGATGCAGGTCGAGCTCATACTCAGAATTATGTGGAATGATCTCAAAATCAAGATCCTGTTCTTGGGCATTGGCGATATATTCTTTATCTCCTCGCAGATCGAGAGATTGTTTGCGGTCCAAACCTTTGGCTACAGCGACTAATAGGAACAACGGCGTCTCATGAGAGATGATCAAAATCTTCTTGCCTTCATATTTTGATTCAAGGTCATACAGGAAATCTCCCATGCGCTTTTTTACGTCAGCATAAGTCTCCCCTCCTTTCGGACAACGCTCGAATCTATCTTCATACTTGAACTCCTTCATGGTATCCGCGACCTTCCTGCCGCTCCAATCACCGACCCCAACTTCGTGGATGCGGCTATCGACATGGATCTGCTCATCTTTCCAGCCGAGCTTACCCTTCAGGATCTGCGTCGTCTCCATCGTGCGCACAAATGGAGATACGAATATCAAATCAAATTTCGAACCCTTCAGAGATTCAGCAGTCTCAGCCACTTGTTGCCTGCCCAAATCCGTCAAATGATGCGGATATTCAGGCTTATCGCTTATGATACCGAGAGTATTGTTCTCAGCCTGTCCATGCCTCATGATGGAATAGCTATTTTTCGGCTTTTGAGAGACATCCGCCTTCGAACCTACAACCTTTATCTTCTTACACTTTTCACATGACCAGACAGGCAAAGGTGTGCCCCAATAGCGCTCACGAGAAATAGCCCAGTCCTTGACCTCGGATAGCCATTCGCCAAAGCGCCCTTCTTTGATATGCCCAGGTTCCCAGTGTATGCCTTCATTCTCTTTGACCAGGTCATTCCTCAGGGCCGACATCTTGATATACCAAGAATCGCGCGCAAAATAAATGAGAGGGGTATGGCATCTCCAACAGAAAGGATAGCTATGCTCATACTTTTCTTTTGCGAATAATAATCCCCTGCCAGCTAGATCCTTGATGATAGCGACATCTGTACCTGGATCTTTAACAAAAGCACCCGCCAAGAATCCGGCCTCTTTTTTGAATGTCCCATCTTCGTTCACCAAATGATATTTGGGCAGACCTACTTTCGTTCCCAATTCAAAGTCGTCTTGGCCATACATCACGGCTGTATGGACTATGCCCGTGCCATCTTCGGTGGTGACGAAATCAGCGGCATAGACTTTGTAAGCGTTGCCCAATTTCTCTTTTTCGGGACCGGAGATATTGTCCTTCAAAAACGGATAAAGAGGCTCATATTCCATACCGACAAGCTCTGAACCTTTCATTGTTTCAACGGTCGAATATTTCGTATCTTTCAAGACCGCCAGACGAGATTTCGCAAGAATATAGAAACCATCATCTTCGACTTTTATCTTCACATATTCAATTTTTGAATTAACTGCCAACCCCACATTCCCCGGTAACGTCCAAGGTGTCGTCGTCCAAGCTAGCAAGTAAGTGTCTTCTACTTTTGAGTTTTGACTTTCATTTTTGCCTTTTGCCTTTTGATTATTGATTCTGAATTTCACCGTGACCGCCAGATCCTTCACGTCCTGATACCCCTGCGCCAATTCATGCGAAGACAATGCCGTACCGCAACGAGGGCACCATGGCACGACTTTGTAATCTTTGTAGAGCAAGCCTTTGTCACCGACAGTCTTGATCACATTCCAGACAGATTCGATATATTCGGGCTTGTATGTGATATACGGATTCTTGAGATCGACCCAATACCCCATGCGATCGGTGAAGCCCTCCCATTCATGGACATATTTCCAGACGCTCTCTTTGCATTTATCATTGAATGCGCCTATGCCATATTGTTCGATCTCTTTCTTGGACTTGAGACCAAGCTCCTTTTCAACCTGTAATTCTACAGGCAAGCCGTGAGTATCCCACCCTCCCTTGCGGCGCACATAAAATCCCCGCATGGTCTTGTATCGAGGTATAGCGTCTTTGAAAGCGCGAGCTTCGAGATGGTGGATGCCTGGACGGCCATTGGCAGTGGGAGGACCCTCATAGAAGAGGAAATCTTTACCCTTGCCCTTGTTCTTCTCCAAGCTCTTCTCGAATATTCCCTTCTCTTTCCATGACGCCAAAATGCGCTCTTCGCGCTCGGCATGCGGGCTTTTGTTTGGTTTTAACTCATCCATGATGAAGTTATCTTAACATCTTTTGCCGCCTTAATTCTAGCTATTTCTTTGTGATCTCAATTACACCGAGGTCCCTACAAATTTTCCTCGCAAGATGGTTTTCGACTTCTGAATGTCTTGGGATCGAAGATACCTTATTGTTCAATATATTCTTGATCACAGAGTGTTTTGCCCCTTCCCTAAAGAGTTCGCAATGATTTTCTTTCAAGTGCTTCATCAAGTCTAGCCTTTTCATATCGAATTAAGCCGGGACTTGAATATTCAATAGCTCTCTGCGGTAATTCTTGCTTTTACTGATATTTTCCCGAGCAATAGTCTTGTTGGCATCAATAATCATGAGCAATGCATCATGAAGGTTCTGTCGCAGCTCTCTGAGAGATTTACCCTGAGAATTAACTCCTGGAATCTCTTCCACCCAACCGATGAACCATTTTCTGGTCCTCTTTATGATGATATTGAATTGATTCTTTGTAGTCATAGAATGATAGTAGCACTTTTTATTTATTTTACTACTTCTCAAGAAACCAAAATCGGGTTCGAGTGGAATACCCTACATCTTCTCAGGGACTTTTATTCCCAGCACCCACAACCCATTCACCATCGTCTGTCTGAATGCCTTAGTAAGCGCTACATAGTACGGAGAGAGCTTATCATTCTTGTCTACGATGACTTGCGAAGCATAGAAACTATTGAATGCTCCCGCCAAGCTCATCAGATAATTGGCGACTCCTTGTGGAGCATATTCGGCTTTGGCTCTAGAGATGATCTCCGGGAATCTGATCAAAAGCTTTTCAACCAAAGAGACTTTTTCCGGCAATGAATTGACAGTCTGCGACACCCCTTCCTGCTTAGCCTTTTCTAATATAGAAGCGGCTCGCACGGCAGAATATTGTAGATATGGACCAGAATCGCCTTCGAAGGAGATAGATTTTGCTGAATCAAAGATGATATCGCTGCCGATCGCTGAACGGAGAACGGAATATTTTATAGCACCTACAGCGATAATATCCGATATCTCGGTCGCTTCCCCTTCACCGAATCCTCGGCTTGCTATTTTCTCAGCAACCATCTCTCTCACATCAGCGAGTAAGGATTCCGCAGTGATGACATTTCCTGTACGCGAAGACATCTTACCGGAAGCAAAGCGCATCATTCCATGCCCTATGTGCATAGTCTTGGCTGCGGCTTCCTTATCAAATAAGGAAAGCGCCTTGAGGATGACTTTAAAATACTCGTTCTGCTCGCTCGCGGTGACTATAATAGACTGGTCAATGTCAGGATACTTTGAGAATTTCGTGGCATTCAACCCCATATCTTTTGCCTCGTATGTAGGCAAGCCGACAGAGTTTATGAATACTCTGGTATGAAGACCGTAATCTTCACCATGGAAGACTATCGCTCCATCGCTTTCTTTGAATACCTTGCTCATATTCTCTTTCACGATCTTTAAGCCGACCGTAGCCATCTCGCTCTCATAAAGATAAGCGTCAAATTTCGTATCCAATAGCTTATACAAAAGCTCGAAATGATCGAGGCTCCACTTCCTGCCCTTTTCATATAAGGCCATCACTTTGTCATCAGACTTATCGTAAATGACTTTATTCAGGGCATCGATATCTTTTTTTGCGATGGGATCATCATCGTAAGCTTTCGTCCCCTCGACATACATCTTTCCCAGAAATGCGGTGCGTGGAATGATATCAGCATCGTCAGCTGGAGTCTCATTCAAATGTCTTTGCCAAGCCCAAATAGCTTTCGCGATATGCAAACCTATATCTGCCGCATAGCACAGGCGAGTGACTGAGGCGCCGGAGCATTCAATGAGCCGAGACAACGACTCACCTATGGCGTTCGCCATCAAATGGCCGATATGGAAAGCTTTGAATGTATTTGGATCCGTATATTCGATCAGGATCTTTTTGCCAGCCTCAGTTTGAGATTTACCGAGATCATCTCCTGCCTCAGAAAGCTTAACGACCTCTTTCGCCAAAATCCCTTCTTTGATCTTGAAATTTATGAACCCTGGCCCGGCGATAGTGACAGATTCCAAGAAGTCAGGTGTTTTGATCTCTATCTCTTTGACTATCTCTTCCGCTAGTTTTCTCGGATTGGTTTTGCTTTTTCCAGCGCTTATGAGAGCGATATTGGTCGTATAATCGCCATGATCGACATTATCAGGAAAGCTCAAATTCGCGTCAGACGCATCTATTCCAAGCTTTGTAACTGCCTTTTTCAGGCATTCTAGGATCTGTTCTTTCATGACGTCATTCTAGCAGAAAGAGCTTCAAAGAAAAATGAGACAGATGAGTTGTGATACGGTGAACGGTGGTTGTGATCGTATACGCAAAAAAGCCGGCGAACCGGCTTGGGAGAAAGAGAGGTGCAGGGATCCTTCGAGAGAGCATGCAATCTATTTGTTATATCATGCTCCCATTCATCTATCGGTGGCGGTGTTACATTGTCGGCGATTCGCTCTTCCGCGAAAGAGCAACCATCCTCCCGCCTACTCTATGACCAGAAAGACTATCTCGGAATCAGACCATCAAGGGAATTCGACCCTTACCGTACCCTGTACGGGGAACCCGCATCCATAGCTGCTTCCTGCACTCTGTTCTCTTTTGCTAGTATACCATACTCCACATGTTCTTGTCAAGTGTGTTTTGGCCACATCCCCCTTTCCAAAAATCAATAAATGTACAAAAAAAGCGGCCGCAACCCATAGGAGCCAGGGCGGCGGCCACGTGATTCTAACGATAGAAACTCGAGTTGAGCGATAACTACCGGCGAGGTCCCCCTACGGGCCGCGCGCGAAGCAGTCGGCAAGGAACACTGCAATGCTCATAGGTCCTCCGAGGTTTTACGAGGATCCAACCCATACAACCGATGGTCATGATCTCCAATGGAGACATCAGCCTGTACGGTTCCCTCGACTAAAACCAAGTCACTCAGGCAAATGGTCTGGAAGAATACTACGCCTTCCTCAAAATCTTGTCAATCCTCTTGGCTATAGCCTTGAAATCCTTCTCCTTGCGCCCCCTGGTCGTCTCAGCGGCACTGCCCAAGCGTATCCCTGAAGGATCAGCCGGCGGGCGCGTATCGAATGGTATAGCGTTCTTATTCACGATGATGCCCTCCTTCTCCAGCTTGTCGCTGGCATCCTTTCCAGAAACGCCTCCGGCGCCTTTCTCGTTATTTACGCCATTATTCCATGTATCCAACAAGAAAAGATGCGAATCAGTGCCTCCAGAAACTACCCGCCAACCGTACTTATGCAATTCATCAGCCAAGACTTTCGTATTCTTCACGACTTGGGCAGCGTATTTTTTGAAAGATGGAGAGCTGGCTTCTTTCAATGTTACAGCCACAGCCGCGATCTGATTCATGTGAGGACCGCCTTGAAGCCCAGGAAAGACTGCTTTGTCAATCTTCTTGTCTAGCTCGCGCTCGTCCTTCCTCATGAAGATGATCGCTGAGCGCGGACCGCGCAAAGTCTTGTGCGTCGTCGTGGTGACGATATCTGCAAATGGAAAAGGCGACGGATACGCCCCTCCTGCTACCAAACCTGCAATATGGGACATGTCGACCATTAAAAGTGAATTTCCAGCATCCGCTATCTCCCTCATCTTCGCCCAATCAATGAACCGTGAATAAGCCGTATACCCAGCCACGATAATAACAGGCTTTTCTTTCATAGCCATTTCACGCAACTGATCGTAATTCAGCACCTCAGTGACCGGTTCAAGACCGTAAGGTATCTGAGTCCATAATTTGCCTGTAGCCGAAACTTTATGACCGTGGGTGAGATGTCCACCGTGAGCTAATGACATACCCATTATCTTCCCCTCCTTTGGCACACACGCGAGATACACTGCCAAGTTTGCTGGCGAACCTGAATGCGGTTGAACATTTACATGCCACTCCTTTGGATCGAGTTTGAAGGCTTTCAGCGCACGATCGATGCAGAGCAGCTCTATCTTGTCCATAATCCCATTACCTCCATAATAGCGGCGGCCTGGATAGCCTTCACAATATTTATCGTTCAGTTCAGATCCTAAAGCTTCCAAAACATCTTTGGAAAGATAGTTTTCCGATGGTATCAGATTGATCACTTTCTTCTGCCTCTTCTTCTCCGCTTCTATCAGTTTCTTTATTTGTGTGTCTTTCATGAGAGTTTGGGCGATGAAAAGCTTTCTCCGCCATTTATATTATTAATAGATTGACCAATTAAGTGTACCACCGCGCAAGCCAGTCAGGAAGCGTCTAGAAAAATAAAAAACCGCCGGACCCACCCAAGTCCGGCAGTAGCAGTAACCGAACAACACACTTCAACCACTCGCAGGGTCGGAACACTATTTATCCAACCCCAACCAGTTCAATCGTACACCTTGGAATAATGCTGTCAATGAGACATGTCCAATTAACCTTCATTTGAGTCAAAAACTATCCGGTACGATCACCATGAGAAACAAAAAAGGCCGCCGAACATGCCTGCCCGACGGCCCGTCAACCTAAACAACCAAACAAACCTCCTCTAGGTTAGATCTAACGGATGAGGAACCGATCGTCACCTACTATAAGAGTACTCCTATAAAAAATAGTGTCAATTAAAATAAACTGTTTATCAACAGTTTATCCACAGGGTTATGCCCGTTTAGAAATTCATCATCAAAGCTGCTCTATTCTATTTAGACTTGACCTTCTTTATTACAACCTTCTTCTTGGCTCCTTTTCCTTTGTAAGTAAAATCTTTCCGGTCTTTCTCATTGAAGCCACCAACGACGGTGATCTCCCCTTTTATAGGAGGATGCGGATCATATCCTTCGATCGTGAAATCTTCATACTTGAAATCATCGATATTCTTCACATTCGGATTGATCTTCATGACAGGAAAAGGACGAGGCTTCCTCTTCATCTGCTCCTTGACCTGATCATAGTGATTGCCGTAGATATGAGTATCTCCCAAGAAATGCACGAACTCTCCAGGCTTATATCCACAGACTTGCGCCAAGATCATGGTCAACAAAGAATATGAAGCGATATTGAATGGCACGCCGAGGAAAGTATCGCAGCTCCTCTGATACAGAGCTAGAGATAGCTTGCCATTGGTGACATTCAGATTAAACATCGTATGACAAGGAGGTATAGCCATCGAAGTGCCAGGTTTGGCCATTTCATAGACATATTCCGGATTCCAAGCGGATATGACCACATGCTTCCTGTCAGGATATTTCTTGGATTTCTCGATGGCCCATGCCAATTGATCGATCTCTCGCCCATCAGCAGCCGGCCAGCGCCTCCACTGCCTACCATAGACTGGACCGAGCTCTCCCCATTTCTTCACGAAATCACCATCCAGCTTGTCAGCCTTCATTTTGGCGATGAATTCTTCCATGGTCATAGCAGGGGCCTCTCCCTTCTCCACCGCCTTCTTGTATTCCTTATACGGCCAATCATCCCAGATGTGGACATCGTTATCTACCAGATATTTTATATTCGTCGAGCCTCGGAGGAACCAGATCAATTCATGGATGATGCCCTTCACGAAGACCTTCTTGGTCGTGAGGAGAGGAAATCCCTTCGAAAGATCAAAGCGCATAGTCCGACCGAAGACGCTCCTGATAGCGATCCCGCTATTGAACTCTTTCTTCTCAAAGCCATTTTCCATGATATCCTTCAAAAGATCGAGATACTGATATTCTGGATGCTTTGTCTTTTTCATAAAATTTATTATTAGAAATTACTTTTTTGAAGCCTTCTTGGTCGCTTTTTTGGCCTTTTTCTTGTTCGGAGGAATGAATCCATTCCAGTCATTGTTGTAGTAGCGGCCGATTTCCGCATAATCAGTCTGCACAGGCGAAGTGAGCTGGCAGAATGTGATCTGGCCGATCTCCATTCCAGGCCTCAAAACTATGGGTACCCTATTCAAATTGCACAGCTCGAGCGTGATATTCAAGAAATGACCCGGGTTGATGAGTCCGGCAGTATTGTGGACGAGAAGGCCAATACGAGCCAAGCTGCTCTTGCCATGAAGCTGGACTAGATACTTCTTCGAGCCAAAGTAATCCTTTGAGGTTCCCAGAAGACTGACGCCCGGATGGAGAATGAACTCTTCCCCATCATCTACTGATACTTCATGTAATTTGCCGAAATGCTTGTTGGCTGGATCGATGAGCTTGGTGGCGTGGGTAGTCGATATCAAGAATTTATTACCTAGAAGAATGTCGTAGCTGACTGTGCCCAGTCTATCCTTATCAAAATCCCGGATGATTATATCGCCTGCCTTCAACGCTTTCTTGATATCGAAATCGGATAGATACATGGTATTGAATTATTTAATTGTGAATATATTATCAGTCCCGTAATATTTGGGCCAGTTGGCATTGTAAAAAGCGAACATCCTCTCCAAACGGTCTTGCGGCAATTCTTCTACGCCCATCTCTTTCATGAAAGCCAGAAGCTCTTTACGGACATTCTCCAAAGACGATTCATCATCCGTAACTTTCTCAAATTCCGCCAGATATCCATAGCCGGCATTCTTGTCCAGACAGATATGCGTATCCTTGCTCACATACTCCTGCCTTTCCCTAGACCATTTTGCCTGATAAGTGAGACCCGCTTTGAGAAGTAGAACATCTAATTCCTTGAGAAACATCTTCACAGTCTCTTCGAATTCTATCCTCTTCACGCCATTGGAACTGGTATCATCACCCACCGAGGCTTTGACTACGAAAATGACCTTGCCATCGGCATCGCGGGTACGGACAGAGAGCTTCTTGCCTTCTTTGAGGATGCGTTCAAAGGCAGGAAGCTTTTCTTTTGAGATATTGCCTTTCAAAGCCGAATACAGATCTGCTCCTTCAGGATAGTTGAAGTAATGATTGAGCTGCTTGCCTTGTCCGGCAAGCTTCAAGCCTTTGTCGTGCTTCTTCAGACTGTCTATCAATGCATCTGCATTCTCTTTTGATCCCAAGAGGCTCTTAATTTCTACTTCGTATGAATGAGACATGCTTGTAGTATATCGCGTAGCTGCTAAAATGAAAGAGTGACAGACAATAATTTTTAATCTCCTATGAAATGTTTCATCATCTCCGCCCTGACTACTGACGGCTACATAGGCCGCAACTCTTCTCATGCCGCCATGTGGACCAGCAAGGAGGACAAGAAGCGCTTTGTCGAGATCACCAAGCGCGCAGGAGTCATGATCATGGGTCTTAATACCTGGAAGACCTTAGGCAAGCCATTAAAAGACCGCTTAAACATCGTATATTCCCCTACCCCTCTTCCTCCCGTCCAAGGCATGGAAACGACCATGAAAAGCCCTGCAGAATTATTGCAAGAATTAGAATCTCGAGGATTCAAAGAGGTCGCCATCTGCGGCGGTTCGCAGATCTATACCATGTTCATGAAATCTGGTTTGGTAGATACCCTCTATCTGACGATAGAACCGATTGTTTTCGGCGATGGGATCAAGCTTTTCAAAGAAGAGTTGGATTTCAAGCTGCAGTTGATAGATTCTACAAGGACAGAAAACGGTTCTTTGCTCACTGAATACACAGTCATTCGCTGACCGAAATATATTAGCAAGGGCTGATATACATACCTTGAATCTATTCTGGTGGTTGTTCTAAGTTATTCTCTTTGCGCAATCGTTCTATCAATCTCAAAATATTATTCCTATCATCAGTGTCTACCTCTGCTGCCACATCCGGCCCCTGCGATCCATCTGCATATTTCTTGTGCCACTCTACTCGCCCATCCAACGCTGTAAATTCGATATCGACAATAACTTTTTCAACGCCTAATTCAGATGAATCCATGTTAGTTAATTTAATTGTAATACAGTCATTATATCATACAAAAATACCGCCACTCATGCGACGGTATTTTTGTTTACTTTTGCCTTTTAACTTTTGACTTTTTATTTGACTTCCACCCCCATCTGCCTAGCCGTTCCCGCGATGATCTTCATGGCAGCTTCTATATCGTTGGCATTGAGGTCCTGCATCTTCTTCTCAGCGATTTCCTTGATCTGAGCTTTGGTGATCGTGCCGACTTTGCTGGTATTAGGCTTGCCTGAACCTTTGTCTTTCTTGATAGCTTTTAGGATAAGGCTAGAAGCCGGAGGGGTCTTGAGAATAAAATCGTAAGTCCTGTCTTCATAGACATTGATGACCACAGGGATCATATCTCCGATCTTGTCTTTTGTGGCATCATTGAACTTCTTGGTGAAATCACCGATATTGACGCCAGCCTGACCGAGAGTAGGTCCGAGCGGAGGCGCTGGAGTAGCTTTACCGGCTGGGGCGAGGACTTTTACAGTTTTGATTATCTTTTTTGCCATGGTAGTTACTATTTTTAACAATAAATTTCAAAGCTCAAAATCCAAATGTCAAATCAAATCCAAAACCCAAATGTCAAAAAACACATGGGTTAATTTGGATTTTGAGCTTTGGATTTGATTTGGCATTTGAAATTTGGATTTTGACATTATTACTCCTTATACCTTTTTGACCTGCAAGAAGTCAAGCTCGACCGGAGTCTCGCGACCGAACATAGACACTAGAACCTTGATCTTGCCCCTCTGATTGTCTATCTCCGAAACCTTGCCTTCGAAGTCCTTGAATGGGCCATCCACGATCTTGACCAGATCTTCTGGCAAAAGGTCGATCGTGTGCTCGGTATCGCTCTTGGACATCCTAGCGAAGAGAGAATCGATCTCTGCCTTGTCGAGAGGTACTGGGAAGACCCCTGAACCGACGAAGCCGGTAACGCGAGGAGTATTGCGCACGATATACCATGAATCGTCCGTGACTATCATCTCTACGAGGACATAGCCGGGATAAATCTTCTCTTCCTCCTCCACCCTCTTGCTGCCCTTGATCTTGATCTTCTTCTCGGTCGGTACGATCACGTTGAATATCTTGTCCTCCATGCCGAGAGACTCGATGCGCTGTTTCAAGTTGCGAGCAACGGCATTCTCATAGCCTGAATAGGTATGAATGGCATACCACGCTCGCTCACCGGTTGTGATTTGTTTTGACACGTTGATTTAAGTTTAAAATAGCAGAGTCAAGAGCTTGGAGAACACGAGGTCAGCCACCCCAAGCAAAGCGGCGGTAGCGATAGACGTGACGATGACCAAGACTGTATATCGGATGGTCTGTTCGCGGCTCGGCCAATTGACATGGCTCATCTCTGATCTTGTTTCCTTGATGTATTCGGTCATTTTCATGGCTTTTGTATTCTTGTATTAAAAAACCCCTGGCAGGAGTTGATAAGGGTATCCTACCATAACGGAGATTCAGGAGTCAAATAAATGAGGCGGGGTATCTTTCTTGACTAGATTGGTCACGAGAAGTAGTATCAATTCAGAATCTACCAGCAAAAGGCTGGATGATTTGTACAGCGCAAACCAAAACTAAATACAGACTATGATACAAAAGATCGTTGACCCGAGAGGCTGTCGTATAGGCTATCTAACCGACGGATTATTCCAGCCTATCGTCTGCACCCTCCAGTCAGTCATTCAGGCTTATGGGGCACGTCAAAGCGCTCCTGCACAGCCAATCGCTGAGAAATCCGTACAAGTTCCTTTGGTCGAGTATCACCAACTACCCAGAAACTACGGCTATTGTTCAGATTGCTCGACCAGCTTGTACAGAGATCATTCTCGGATGACCGCTACGGACTGCGGTCAGAAGTTGGTCTACACTTGTCCAAGTTGCGGCAAGCAAAGCAGACCGGCATAATGAACACCGAAGGTCTATCATGATCCGCAAGAACACCAGGGGCATGCCTCTGGTTTTTTTATCCTAGACAAGATCTTTATACCTATTTAATTTCATACGTTATCGTCACATCACTAGTAACCTTCTGTTCCCCTGTCGGAATGGCCGGTGCTGGGACAACGACAGAATCCATCGCTCTTGCAGAAGAATATGCCATTCCATATGTGACTCCAGGACGTCCGCCTGTAGATTCATTGAAGCTAGTGATCCTGACTAACGATACCCCCAATTGATCAGCGAGCTTATCAGCCTTGGCTTGAGCGTTAGCGATCGCCTTGGCGCGCGCTTCTGCTTGAACTGCATCTGGCTTGTCCACTGAGAAATTCAAGCCATTTACATTCTGAACCCCGATAGAACCGATTGAGCTGAATATGGTCCCAGCCTTGGCTAGATCCCTCACCTTGACCTGGATGCTCTCGCTCACATCATAACCAGTTAGAACTTGTTTGTCCTGAGGGCAATAATTCGTACTGCATGCCACCCCCTGATATTCATAGTGAGGATTGATATTGTAAGAGATAGTCTGGATATCCTTATCATCGACGCCAGCATCTTTGACGGCCTTGAGGGCATTATCGATCTTGGCAGTAGCCTGAGTCTGAGCGTCAGCGACAGTCTTCGCCGTCTCGGTCACCATGAATGAGAAAGTGGCGATATCGGGGATAGTCACGGCGTCGCCAGTCCCCTCGACTGAAATGGTATTCGTTGTCTGAAGATTCTTGCCGACATAGCCTATAGATTTCAACTCTTTGATAGATATGACTGCGAGGAATATAACCAAAAGTAGACATGCTAGCGAAGCTGATTTCCAGAATTTTTCTTGGATATTCATGATATTTATTAGCAATAATGGTAATGGACTAATACTAGCATGCGAGGCTATGAATGAAAAATCCGACACCCACCTAGGTGTCGGATGATCCCCGTGAAGCTCTTTTTGTTGGAGATAATGACTGTGGGCGACACATTTCTAGTGTCGAGTAGAGCAGTGGTAACTCTGGTTATTCAGCCCGAAACGAAGACGGTCAGCAAATGTAGGTGCAAATGCTTACATGCAGGATAAGGTGGGACAAGGGATTCATGGCAACTCTACAATAAGCGCTATTAGTATGCAAGAAAAAAGGCCGGCACCCGAGGGCAGTGCCGGCTTTGGCCATGATCTGTCGGAGCAAGGGAAGGCGAGTTGCCTCGCACCGAACATGAGATACGCATCCGAGAGGACTTGCATGGATTCATTGTGCCGGATGCTATACCTAGGAGAGCGATCTATGTCCGAGAGATACCCTATCACAAAGATGGTTATTTTGACAAGTCAACCAGATTTTCGAATAATCCAAAGACTGTCATAGGCCCGACTCCTCCTGGTACAGGAGAGATAGCCGCCACCACATCCTTCACGGATTCAAAATCTACATCGCCTGCCAATGTTCCCTCCCCGATACGAGAGATTCCCACATCTATCACGATTTGCCCGCTATTCACATGTTCTAAGCCGATAAGTTTCGGCTTTCCAACCGCCACGATCAAGATATCAGCCGGCCTAGTCCCTTCTGATAAAGAAACCGTCTTGCTATGACAGACCGTCACAATCGCTCCCTCATTCCTGCACATCACCGCTATGGGAGTGCCTACTAATTCAGAACGCCCTACAACTGTCACCTCCTTCCCTTCCAAATCGATCTTGTAAAATCTCAATAATTCGCGGATACCTCTGGCGGTAGCCGGTAATATACCTTTCCCAGCCGTCCATAACGCCACACTCTTGGAAGTCAGAGCATCTACATCTTTCTTGGGATCAATGGAATCGATGGCAGCCCTTTTATTCAAATGATCCGGTATAGGCAATTGTAAGATTATTCCTTGAATGGCTTCATCGGTATTGCACTTCTCAATTTCAGCGATCAACTCTTCCTGGGAAACATTCTCCAGTAATTGGATATGCCTTTCATTCACGCCTATCTTCTTGGCAAATGATTTCTTGGCCCGAATGAATGAAGAAGAATCCGGGCGATCTCCTACCTGTATGATAGCCAAAGTCGGCACGCGAGAAAGGGCCTTTATCTTTTTCTCAAACTCTAGGAGCAGAGCTTCTCGAGCCTTCTTGCCATCGATGATCAAGGCAGACATGGGATGAGCATAGCATAAAACTGAGACTTGCTAAATTCGACTTTGGTGATTAGGCGATATGCCCACCAAACTCTCTAACGGCATCGTAATATGCCTTTCTAATTATTCTTTGCGCTCCATCTCGCGAATATCCCACAAGGCAAGAGCCTATCGGTCTTGGATTCCTGAATAGCCAACTCACCCATCTCGATATCTCCCCCATATCTTTCCTGTAAAGGTTTCAAATTATTTTCATAAGCAATGGCGGAATAGCCAGCAGAATACCCATTGATGATGAAGAAGAGCGGCGCATCCGAAAGGAGCTTCATGCAATCATCGATGAGAGGGAGGAAATCATCCTCAATCTTCCACAGCTCATTGTCCGGACCATGGCCGAAGGCAGGAGGATCCATGATGATGCCAGCATACTTCCTTCCGCGCTTCAATTCCCTCTTCACGAAAGAGCGCGCATCTTCCAGGATCCAACGCACCGGCTTGTCTTTTAAGCCTGAAAGCTCGGCATTCTCTCTGGCCCAAGCGATCGCTGATTTCGATCCATCGACATGCACTACCTTGGCTCCAGCTTTTGCGCAAGCAAGAGTCGCCCCGCCTGTGTAACCGAACAAATTAAGCACTTCAATCTCATCGTTTGCTTCGTACCCCGCTCCCTCCTCGGCGCGACGAAGTGCCTTCGTTTGGCTCCGCTGCGCTCCGCCAAAGTCGCCACTTGTCGCCGCCTGCGACGGTCGCGGCTGACGCGATTCGTCATTTGGATTTTGGATTTGATTTGAAATTTGGATTTTGGATTTTGAAATTTTCTCTTCAACCCACTCCCAATTCCCCGCCTGCTCGGGAAACACCCCCACATGCTTGAAAGCCGTCGGTTTGATCACGAACTTCAGTCCCGCCAGATCGATCTGCCATTTGTCGGGCGTATCCTTCTTCATAGACCAATCTCCGCCTTTCCCGTCGCGCGAGAATGTCCCTCCCGCCTTTTTCCAAGAAGCAGGATCGTTCTTTCTCCAGAGAGCTTGAGGATCTGGTCGCGCCAATATTATCTCACCGAATCGTTCCAGTTTCTCCCCTTCTCCAGAATCTAGAAGCTCATAATCGGCGCTAGGTTTTGTGATCAAGATTTCCATATTTCATTATTAATCTAAGACTTGTAAATATGACAATAATTATTGCATGTTTCTATTTGAAAATTTGAATATTGGAAATTGATTGAAAATTGGAATTTGTAAATTGAAAATTCAATCGATGCACGCATGAACACCCGATCATTCATGGAAATGAGGCTGACTATTGATAATACCCACCGCTGTAACGAATAGGATCGTAGATGTGATGGCCGAGCCCATGCAATATAAACAATATGAGCCGATTATGAACACTTGAACATAGATGAAGCCGAGAGAAGCCAACAATCCCAAGAAGGTCAAAAATAGAGTCTGTTTGAGTATCTTGAGATTGCCGCTTTCCAAATAAGCAAGGAGCCCGATAAGAACAACAAGATAATAAAAAGACCCGGCCAGCGAAACAGGAATACCTGCGACAACTGCATATGAGCTGGTTAAGACTTTTTCACAGCCTGCAGTAATGGAGCAAGGCGGAACCACTCCCCGGAAATGCTCGATGGAGAGATATGTGGCATCGCAAAAGCCGATGAGCGCCACAAGAAAGGCGAAGATGATTATCTTATTGGACACTGGCCTGAGCGGCCGAGTCAATAATGGCTTTAAATTGGTCATAATTTTCCGGATTAACGAGGACTTTTCCATTCACAAAGAATGTGGGCGTAGAATTGATTCCCAAAGATATACCCTCCTGCTCATCGGCATTCACGATATCTCGAAGAGTCGAGCTAGCCAGATCAGCCTTGAATTTGGGGATATCGAGACCGATCTTCGTAGCATAGCCTACGAATACATCCGTAGGATTTGTCAGCTCGGTCCAATCGGTATGATTCGAGAATAATTCACGATACATCTCCCAGAATTTGCCTTGCGCGCCAGCTGCTTCGGAGGCCATAGCGGCAGGCATAGCATTGGCATGCTGTGAAAGAGGAAATTGCCTATAGACGACACGTAGAGTAGTCGAACTCTCCGAAAGGAGCCTTTCGACGACCGGATAATAATTCTCGCAAGCTGGACATTGGAAGTCGCTATATTCGATCAGAGTAACAGGAGCATTCGCAGGGCCAGTGATATGATCAGCCAAAGTCACAGGCGCCGGTATGCCAAAACTGCTGCCTTTGGGCGGCTTATTCATAGCAACGATGAGACCCCAAACTATCAAGATTATAACTACGGCGAATATGAGCCAGAAGACGATTCTTTTTGTATTCATAGGGCTTGATTATAAGTGAACAAATGATAAAGAGCAAACCCGTGCCGCGGACGAAAGCGGAGGTTTGTCTTAGTTTTGGATCGAGGACGGTGTTTGAGCGTCGTAAAATTGCTAGGTTTTTTGGTCGCTCCGTCGAGCCGAAAAACCTTGCAATTTAAGACGCGAGTCCCGCAGATCCAAAACTAAGACAAACCTACGCTTTCGTCTGCGAAGAAAATCCAGCTATTACAACCCCTGTGTGAGAGAAACGATCTTGTATCCGCGCTTCTCGATCTCGGTAAAAACGCTATCGAGTATATTGCCAGTGATATTATCGCCTATATGCATGAGATAGATATTTCCTGGAGCAAGGGTCGAGAGGATACGCGCCTTGACCGAGGCATCAGTCTCCCCCTCCGGTTCTTGCCAATCGCGGGCATCGACTGTCCAATAAATCGATTCATAACCTGCTGCCTGCGCGGCCGCCAAGACCCTCTGATCACGATCGCCATAGGGAGCACGAAAATATTTCCTTGGAATATAACGACTCACTCTTTCTGTAGTTTGATCCATCATCGCCAATTCACGCCCGATCTCTTCGGCAGATAATTCCGGCAGATGCGGATGATCATAAGTATGATTGAATATCTCATTTCCCGATAAAGCCATTTTTCTCACGAGTATAGGATTCTTCTCGACGAATTTTCCTGTCAAAAAGAAAGTGCCCGTAACCTTATGCTCCGCTAGAACCGTCATGATCTTATCTGCTGATTGCACTCCATCTCCTCCATCGAAAGTAAAGATGACCTGTTTTTTGGTCGCATCGCCACGAACTATCTCCTTTATGGGCATAGAGGCGTATGTAGGATATTGATCGCTAGATATGATGATCGTGATCCCTCTATTTAAGATGAGCACTCCTGCTATTGTAACTATCGTGAGAGCGATAGCTGCGGATCGCCAATGTACGCGCCTATGAAGCCAATTCTCCTCCCTTTTGTTCTTCTGCTCTCTTTTCAACGATTTGGCCATGATTGTTTTGCCATATTCTAACACGCTTCAGGCCGAATCTCCGAATGATGTGTAAACGCTCCTCCCTGCGAGCTTCGTGAATGTAGTTTCTTTCGCATGGGTTAATGCGATTGAGCCGAAACTACAATTGCCCATATCTTGCCGCCTCCGGTAAGGCAAGATATGGATGCAGTCGGCGGAGGCGATTTTAACCAATGCAGAGAAAATGATATGCGCCAACTTGCTGGTACTGAGAATCTTAGTCGACAAAAGTGAGCGCCTTTCCCATCTTATTACTCCTCCCCGTCCTGCCGATACGATGCACATAGTCATCATAAGTAGCTGGCAGATCGAAATTGATCACGTGGCTTACGTCTGGTATATCGAGACCGCGGGCGGCCACATCAGTCGCCACCAAGACTTGGATCTGATTTTCCTTGAATGATTTGAGTGCTCGCTGGCGTCCTGAATGATTCTTATTTCCGTGAATCGACTCCGCCTTGAATCCCCTATCCGAAAGCAGCTTGGAAAGCCTTTCCACTCCATGCTTGGTGCGTCCGAAGACAAGGACCTTGCAAAATTCTTTTTGTTTCAAAAGATCGCTCAGAACGTCGAATTTATTCTTGCCCACATTGACCCTGATCACATCCTGATCGACATTCTTGGCCGTATCCCTATTCTTGACCGAGATCCTGACTGGCTCCTTCAAGAACTCCTTGATGAGCTTTTCGATCTCTGGACATACCGTCGCGGAGAAGAATAGCGTCTGACGAGTCTTGGGCATTCCTGCCATGATGGCACGCATATCCTGAATGAATCCCATATCGAGCATGCGATCAGCTTCATCGAGAACGATGGTATTAAATTTCGAAAGGGTTATGTTCTTCCTGTCTATAAGATCCTTGAGGCGTCCTGGCGTACCGATCACGAAGTTATTCAAATAGCGCAGCTGCTTGATCTGCGGGAAGATATTCATGCCGCCAACACAACAGACTGAATACATTTTCAGGTCTTTTGCGAAGCCTTTGAATTCTTGGTCTATCTGAATCGCCAATTCCCTCGTTGGCACAACTATCATGATCTGTTCCTGCCTGTTATGGAGAACTTTATTTATTAGCGGTATGAGAAAAGCCGCCGTCTTGCCTGTACCCGTATTGGCAATGCCTATGACATCTACATTTTGTAAGACATGCGGTATAGCCTTGTCTTGAATAGGTGTCGGATCAATGTAACCTTTTTTAATAATAGCCTGTTTCAAAGTCTCATCGATCTTGAAATCCTGGAATTTATTCACGGGAATGAAATGATCGGCCGTCTCAGTGATGACCGCCTTATTCACGAATCTGGCTGGATCTATACGATCCCCCATATTCCTGTTATTACCATTCCTGCCCCCTCCGCCCCGCCCTCCGAAAGAGCGCTTCGGTGCGCGATAATTGAAAGACCTTGCGGGTGCATGGCTTCCAGCAGCACGAAAATGTGACCCTGATGATTGTCTGAACATAGTATTTCTTTTAGGGACTCTCGTCCGATAACTTAATCCTCATACCGTAGTTATGCTAATCGGTTGTCTGAGAGTTTTTTAGATAAAGCTTGTAGGCCCTAACTTGAACGATTTAAGAGTATCTCCTAAAAAGAAAAACCGTGAGATTGAGTTACCGCATGAGTGTAACATGTATGGATTGGTTGTCAAGGAGTGGGGGGTAAATTCTAACGTGAAGCACAAACCGTAAATTTTCCGGGTATTATAAAAGGGCGGCGATACACTGCCGCCCTGCCGAGCAAGATCATTGCTCATTGTTATTGAACTGTCCGATAGAAGTAAAAAGAGCCATTCGTAGCGGATAAGTCCTGGTAGAAGTTGGTCTTGTTCAACCAGATAGGCACTCCCGAAGCGAGCGTCTCCCAGTACATGAAGTTGGTAGTCCTTTGAATGGCGACAGTCATATCGCCGCTCACCGAACCCCAAGCTGAATTGACGGGAAAGCCGTTCTTGTCGAAATACCGCTGGAGGTCGGGCGTTTGCCATGAGGCATCGTTCGTCATAGACAATACGACCCTATTGGTCACTATCGTCATCTGAACGACTGGATGAACCTGTGGCAAGTCTACAGATAAAAGCGAGACTTCATCTGTGACCACAATGAAATAATGGCCGATTTGAGACAAGACCATAATACCATTAGTACCTGCTGGTGCTGGTGCTCTCATCGTGTCGTCGTTCTTGAAACGATTGGGTAATGGTGAGTTATCAAGTGTTCTGCACCATCTTATGGCACAAGTAACTGCAACAGTTCCCACAGCAACAACTGCAATGGAGACGACTACAACCACGAGAACAGAGCCAATGATCCTACCCAGCTTTATTTTCATGGTGAAGCCTGTACTCTTTAACCGCTTGATGGTTGGTGTAGTTGTTAAACTCCACAATCCCCCAAATAAACAAGAGGATTGCGATGCCCGAGAGAACGACTTGCTGTTTGCGTGACAGGCGCTTGTCCACCCAAGCATCAAGCCTGTCATAAGCTGCTATCAGCTTCTTCATAGATTTATTCCTTCCATGTTCCCGCTTCCGCGAGAAATACTGTTTTTGTTTCTACTAGGAATGACCTTGACAAAGATCACTTCACTTTAAGGCTACCTCTCCACTGACTACATGTCAATAGACCATGGTAAGTTGGTATTTCATTACATATAAATAATAAACCCCCCAGGCCGGATTGCCCGAGGGGTTCGAAACGCAAGTTCCGCGAAGCTACTTTTCGCCGGCTACTTCCTTTCTGTCTTTTTCAAGCTGCTTCAGCAGCGCGTCGGACGGCATGAACCTGCCATCCAATGTCGCAGTCGCGGGGAAGAAGTAGAGGTCCCCGCTGTCGGTCTGGCCGATTGTCACCGCCTCGAGTTTCTTCGGAATCGGCCCCATCCATTCGGGGAGCGGAATGGACTTATAGTCGCTTGATCTGGCAAAAACCAGAGCCCTGCGACTATCGGGTGTCTCCCCGTGCTCGACGAGCACGGATTTACCCATGAAGACCCAAGGGGTCTTCTCGACATACCAGTCCCCCGTAGGGGAAAGGTAGAAGTCCGCCAGGACGTTCGACGCGAACTTTAACCATTTACTGGGGTCAGCGAACACTCGTGTGCCTGTCACTTTCCCCGACTGATCCCAGACATAGTTTTCCCCACCATCGACGGCGAACGACATGACAATATTTGTGCCGAACTCGACTGACAAATAATTGGTGTCGTTCCAAACGACACCGATGCCGTCTGGAGTGGGATGGGCCACATACGACCCGGTGGGAATTTCTTGGGCGATGGCGGTGAAGGACAGGGCGGCGGAAAAGACCGCCGCGAGAACGAATTGACGAATTGATTTCATAGAACTCTGGTTTGTTGTTCACAACTGGGCGTTTTACCACTTATTTGTTGACCCCTCTCTACGAGCGAGTCTTTCAATAAGCTGTTGTGATCTGCTTGTATACTAGCACATATTGGTATCGTTTGTCAAGTATATTCGCGAGAGTATTGTATGCTGTAATAGCCCTATAAATAAGGCTATTTCGTATCCAAGCTAAAGCATTCCATCCCCCAACCGCTATAAGCCTGTCACAGAATTCATCATGATCTCTATATCTGGCTTTGTTATCTCTTTCATCCTTGGGAACATGAAAGTGAACCTATCATCATTCTTATCAAAATAATCGAGTCCTATGGGCACTGAATAATCCTTGGTCATGTAAATGAATCCGCCACCGCTCCTGTTGGCGAATTTGAAAGGTGAATCAGATCCGAATAGAAGATCTGGCTTGAGCTCTAGCGCTTTCGCATAACCCTGTCTCGCCATAGTAGACGTTGCATCATCGATATCCTTTTGCTTTGTTTCCATGACTAATCGCAAAAACTCATACGAAGTAAAATCGTGGCCGAATTTAGATGAAAGCAGCTGGAACAGGGGCTCATAGCTCTCTTTTTCAGAAGCAGTAAGGCTAGTATCCTGTTCTATCTGCTCCCTCGGGCCATTTTTGTAAACAAGTACCGCCATCTTGGCTCCACTAGCGAAAGTGTACTGGCCGATACCCTTTCCGCCTTTATAGCTCATCTCAGCCCCCCAGGGAGAGTTCATGCTGATATCATGATGGCTCAATTTTACAGGCACCGTCGTTGGACTTTGATTGGCCATGCCAGACGACGATACAGCTCCAGAAATATCGTGACCGTCCTGCAGGACTTCGGAATCATGCCTGTACCAGATGAAGCCACCTATGAGGATAAAAGCAAATACAACAAAAACTGTAGCATTGAATATTTTTTGGAAAGTCGTCATAACAGAGATTATATCAGATACCCGCTCTACCTATATCGAGCAAAAGGGCTTTAACGGATGACCTTATTCAGCGGATACTCTACTATCCCCTCCGCACCCGCTTTGATAAGCTTCGGTATGATATCCCTGACCGTCTTTTCTTCGATCACTACCTCGATCGCCACCGAATCTCCACCATAGAGATTGGAGACCGTCGGATCTTTCATGGCTGGGAGCATGGAGATGACAGAAGCCAGATTCTTTTTGCTCACATTCATCTTGAGTCCGACATTGCCAGCAGCGAGCAAGGCGCCTTTGAGGAGCATGGCCATATCATCTATCTTCTGCTTCTTCCAAGCATCCTTGATCGATGCCTTATTGGCTATGAATTTCGTGCTGGATTCCATGACCACATCGACGACACGCAGATTATTGGCGCGCAGAGAAGAGCCAGTCTCAGTGAGCTCAGAGATGGCATCTACCAATTCAGGGACCTTGACTTCCGTAGCTCCCCATGAGAATTCGACTTCCGCTTTGACTTTATGCTTCTTCAGATATGATTTCGTGACATTCACGAGCTCAGTTGCGATCCTCTTGCCTTCCAGATCCTCGACCCTCTTGATGGACGAGCTCTCAGGGACGGCGATGACCAGCCTGATCTTGCCGAATCCAGTCTTGGAATACACCAACTCCGACACTCCATGCACATCAGCGCTCGTCTCCTGAATCCAATCTTCTCCGGAAAGCCCAGCATCCAATACTCCTTGCTCGACGTATTTCGGTATCTCTTGCGCCCTGATCAAACGGCATTCTATAGTATCATCGTCGATGGTCGGCTTGTACGACCGCTCGCTGATACGGATATTGAAGCCGGCCTTTTTGAACAGGTCTATAGTCGCTTCTTGCAAGCTTCCTTTCGGGATCCCCAATTTTAAGATCTTCTTCATATTATTTTTTTATTGCCTTAAAGAAACAAGAAGCGCTTCCCGTATGGCAAGTAGGTCCTTGTGCCTCGACTCTTATGAGAACGGTATCATCGTCACAGTCCAAGAAGGCCTCCTTGATCAGAAGGAAATTTCCTGAGGTCTCGCCTTTGGTCCAGAGCTTATTCCTAGTCCTGCTGAAGAATGTGACCCTGCCGGTCTCGAAAGACTTTTTCCAAGCTTCTTCATTCATAAATCCGAGCATCAAGACTTCCTTGGTCTCGGAATCCTGAACGATCGCTGGCAAAAGCCCACCCATCTTCTTGAAATCTGGTTTCATTAGTCCAATATAAAACAGGAACGGATTTAAGTAAAGCCTCTAGGTATCCCCCGTTTAATTATTGGTGACTGTTATGGTATTGCCCGAGACGCTGCCAGATAGCACCACAGCAGTGCCATTTGTATCTTGTAATGTCACCATATCAGAGCTGACGCTGGCTACAACAGTTGTCGATGTATCTTTTGGCGGAATACCGGAGATATCGACTTTGACTGTGAATGGCGTAGCTGTATTCGTCTGAAGCTTCACGCCATTGATATTACTGAAGCTAGCCACGCCTCCAGAGACCGAAGCTGAAGCGATCAGATTGCTGCCTTGATAGAGATATGCAGCCGTTACAGCCGATATCCGTGAGGATGTGACCTGTACTGACGCGGCTTTCAAAGCTGCCATCGTCTGTGAGTTAATATCGAAGGTCAAAATCGGCAAGGCTAGGTATTGGCCGTTGGTAGTATCTGAGACGGCAACCGTGACGGTCGGTGGATTCGAAGCATCGACTGAAAGACTAGCTTTGGCTGTCTGAGTTTGTACCGGATTTCCGACCTTTACGACCGATGTCGCTTGAACGCTGATGCCCGAAACGATCTCTCTCACTGTGAATGTAGCAGTATAGACTCCAGGATTCGCATACGTATGAGTGAAGGAATTGATGGATTGTCCAGGAGTCGTGCTCTGATCTCCCCAATCAGCTGAATATAACACGCCACCGTAATTGGGCTTGGTATCGATGCTATTGACTATCCACGTTCCTGATTGACCGGCAGCAAAACTTGCGAAGGCTGGACTGATGCTGCTTATGTAGAGCTGAGTCTGATTGTTTGAATTGTTATTTGTCGTTGATGAACAATTATATCCTGTAGGACAAGCGTTAACCGGATTGATCGGGGTGATATATGGAGTAGTCGGGATAGGCGGAGTAGATTGTATATTAGCCCATGATTGAGTGATGCTAGACGGCTGTATATTTGAGCTTATGCCGGTACCATCAGAGAAAATAATGGTGATAGTCCCTCCAGCAAAAGGAGTAGTCTCTGGTTGTCCATATAGATCATATGAAGTATGGCCAGAAGGCAAAGAGAAATTCTGATTATACGAGCTGTTCAAAGGAGAGCTATTGAGCAATACCTTGATCGGATACAAGACCTTGCCCATCAAAGCGTTGCTATCAGTAGTCGACCATCCCTCTCCACCGGTATTCGACTGGATGAATATAGTACTGATCGTCTTGGCTTGCGAAGAAGAGATGGAAGCGGACCAATGCCAATCGTTCGGATTCCTATTGCCGAATCCAGCGCCTAGATTGAAATCGCCGCTGATCTTATCCTGCGAAGCGTCGACAAGCTTGGTGTCTAGAGTGACTCCGTCAGCAGTTGTGAATGTTGGTCCCTGATATGCGATAGATGAGGAGTAATATGTTTTTGAATAACTATATGAATTATTGGTATAGTCAGATACAGGGCTCACATTCGTAGGCTGACTATCTTTGGAACCTATAGGGTTGCATGTGTATCCAGCTGGACAAACAAAGGGAGCCGGAGCCGCATCTTTACGCGTACAGGTATATCCCGCTGGGCATCGAGCTGCGCCATTCCCTCTATTCATGGCACTGAAGGCATAGGGATCTATATTCGCCGTGGAAGCAGCGATTGTATCATTTGAATCAGCTGCTGTGCTCGTTACTGTACAGCCTGACAAACTATTGATCTCTGCCCTAGTCGAAGCACCGACAAAGCCTGTGCCATAAGTGAGCTTGTTGGGAGTCAAAATCTGAGAAGCATATTTTTGCTGGAATCCAGAAACAGCTGAAGCGACCTCTTCCGTATATGCCGTAATTGGAGTCCCAGCATCCCAAACACCGGCATCGCTCAAGACCTTGGCCAGAGTCGCTGCTTCCTGAGAATTGATAGATCGGCCTTCACCGAGATTTCTCGTTAATGCATAGCAGCTAGTCGTAGTAGTTGTAGAAGCTTCTTGCGCATGGGCTGGAACGGCCATTAGCGATCCGGCCACCAGCAAGGTAGATACAAAAACTGAAAGAATGATGTATTTCTTCATATATTTATTATGTATTAATGATATTTTATGTTCCTATTCAGATTCTACTCCCCATTGACTGATAAAGCAAGAAGCCGTAAATGTTAAAAAGCATTAACAAGCCGCATGTGTAAGAAGTACATGATATGATAGAGGTATAGACCGTTCAACAAACCTATGATCATCCTCTTTATTTTCATAGCGACAGCATTCCTAGCACTGCTTCATTTGATCATATACGCCATGTTCGTCAGCATATTCGCTATCCAATCTCCTGCTCTGATTTGGACATTACGCGCGATATTCATCATCCTCTGGATCAGCTTCATATATTCATCTCTCCTGATAAGCTTCGTTAATAGCGCGACTTCAAGGAAATTATATCTAGCATCATCGATATGGCTCGGGCTATCCGCTTATCTATTCATCTCTTCCTTTCTATATAGCATCGCTTTTGCCCTCAGCAATATCTTCTCTCCTGGATCAAATCCGTCATCATTCGGCATCTTCCTCATCTGTATCTCCGCAGTCTTGACCATATACGGGATGATCCATGCCAAGCATATATACAAAAAAGAGATTTCTATAACCATACCCAATCTGCCTTTATCTTGGAAGAATAGGACAGCCGTCTTCGTAAGTGACCTACATCTCGGACAGATCCGCGGCAAAGCCTTCGCGAAAAAGATAGCCGATATGATCAAGAGCCTGCATCCCAATATCGTCTTCATCGGTGGAGACCTCTATGATGGGGTCAAGGTCGATGTCGAAGATATCATCTTCCCTCTCTCCACGATAGGCGCCCCATTCGGCACATATTTCATCACCGGAAACCATGAAGAATTCCGCAGCAGCGATAGATTCACTGATGCCATACGTGGCGCTGGTATCCATGTCCTAGCCAATGAAGCTGTGAATCTGGATGGACTGCGTATCATAGGAGTCAATGACAAGGATTCGACGAAAACAAAGCGATTCGAAGATAATTTGGCGGGGCTAGATATAGATGATGGAGAACCTTCAATACTTCTCAAGCATCGACCAGATCTTCTCAGCATCGCCGAGAAGCACAGCATATCTCTACAGCTCTCTGGACATACCCATCGCGCCCAGATCTTTCCCTTAAATTTCATCACCAAGTGGATATATAGAAGATACGATTATGGGCTTCACAGCTACGGCAAAATGCAGGTCTATACTTCAAGCGGTGCAGGCACTTGGGGACCGCCGCTACGAGTAGGGACAAGGGCGGAGATAGTGAAGATCACTTTCATTTGATCTCATTCCCATCGCGCATCCATGAGATGATGGTTCATTTTGCGAGAGAAGCATCGATCAGATCCTGCCTGAATCCGACTATGATAGTGCCGTCTATATCGATAACCGGCACTCCCATCTGTCCGCTCTTTTCGACCATCTCCTTGATCATCTCTTTTCTAGCGCCGACATCTATCTCCGTGAAAGCGATCCCTTTCTCTTTCAAATAGCTCTTTGCCTCAGTGCAATAATGACAAGTAGGGGTCGAATATATTTTGATATCGTGTTTCTTCATATTAGGAGTCTATCACAATCGAATCATTTCATATACAAAAAATCACCCCTGCAGTTTCCAAATGCAGGCTCATTCATTCCGTTCCGAAACATGATCTCCAAATAAAAAACCTCCACCCAGGGGGAGGAGGCGAAAGAACAGACAGCCGATGTGCATCCAAGCTAAGTTACTGGTATTGTCCCAGCATACCGCTACTGGAAGTTTCAAGCGTCTTAATTGTATTGTAGCGCCTCATAGGGAGGGGCCTATTCAAGTGGCCTTGCGGCCTGACGCTATCTTCTCACCAGCTGTCTAGTTGAGTAGACTAGCACTATTAAATTTAATGTCAATGCTTTACTTGGGTAAACATGTGTTGTACTGATTTTTTGCTATTTTTAGCTTTTGAGACTACCTAATAGCTCATCAAGCTTGCAAGTCGCCAAGCCTATGACTGTATCAGCTGCACCATAATATACATACAGCTCGTCTTCCACAATCACTGCGCCTTCTGGAAAAGTCACATTGGGCACTAGCCCATCCCTCTCATAGAGAGTCGCCGGCTGCAAGATATTGCCGGCGGATTTCGCTAACAAAATATCGGGGTTATCAATATCGAGGAGAGCGGCTCCGACGGTCCAAATACTTCCCATGGACTCTGTGGAATAGATGAGCAGCCACCCTCTGTCTGTCTTCACCGGAGCTGCGCCTAATTCCGGCCCGCGATGAAGCCATGAATATGTGCGCAGAGTTGGCTTACCGCTCTTTAATAATTCGTCCCATTGAGCAACAGAAGAGGAGACCACGTCTTCCATAGAGTCATAATATCTTGCCATCACCTGCGAGTTGGCTGTATCAGAACCGATCGTCATGAGCAAGCCGATCTTCCCTCCCTTAACCTTCTCCGGGAAGAATGCCGCCGCCTTTGACCATGTCGGCGGGCCGATGATGCCATGCTTTTTTAAAGTGATGAAATCTTTTGTGGAAGCCATGGCGATCCGGACATTCGTCTTGCTTCTCTGGCCTTTTTCAATGCGCTCGAGAGAGCCGTCTATGGCTGTATAGGTGATATAGAAGGTATCGCCTATCTTGGTTATTCTCGGGTCTTCACAGCCGAATCCATCGTATGCCGTATCAGGCGAAATGAATGGAGTATCCCTCCTCTCAAAATTGATGCCGTCTTTGCTTTCCGCATAACCGATGTAGGAAGTCTGATTCCGAAAGAAATATCCCGGGCAGAACATCTTTGGAGTCGTCAACCCCAGCCTCGCCGGATAAGTCCGATAGAGCATCTTGAATACCCCTTTGTCATATACGACCGAAGGATTGAAGACTGCTTTGACTTCCCAGTCGATATCTTGCCTCGGAACCAAGATCGGCTTGGCGTCCTTATTGCTGGGATATCTTTTGAGTTGGAAATTCATGGGTTAAGTATACAGGATGTTCTTAATACAAGATATCAGCTCATTACAAAACAATGGTTGATTAGATCTTCCCTACCAGATCCATCCCCGGCTTCAAGGTATCATCTCCAGGATTCCAGCTAGCTGGACAAACTAGACCAGCGTCCTTGTGCTCATAGACGAATTTCGCAGCGCGCAATTTCCGGAGGAGCTCCTTGGCATTCCTGCCGATGCTATTGTCATTGATCTCCACCGATCTGATCACTCCTTCAGGGTCGATGATGAAGCTGCCGCGCAGGGCATTCCCCTCTTCCTCGATATAGACGCCCATCATCCTAGAAAGCTCGCCTGCGCGATCAGCGATCATGGGGAATTTTATCTTCTTGATGGCCGGAGAAGCATCCTGCCAAGCCTTATGCGTATAGACCGTATCAGTGCTGACGCTCAAGACTTCAGCTTTCTCTTTCTGGAATTCTGGATACATATCCGCCATCTCTTCGAGCTCGGTGGGACAGATGAAAGTGAAATCGGCCGGATAGAAGAAGAGGATCAGCCATTTTCCACGATAATCGGAAAGAGATATCTCCTTCTCGGCGCCTTTGTAGAAGGCCTTGAGCTTCATGTCCATAATCCTATCAGTCGCTGACAATGGAGCGCAGCCGCATGAGAGCAGATCATCGCATGAACAGCTATCATCGCCTGCGCACATGCATTCTTCTTCGATCTGTACGTCTTTGTTCTTTTTCATAGGGTTTTATAGTTATTCTGTAATATACGAATACTATCATAGAAGAGTAACCGATTACCCTCTCTCTTGCACCTTTTTCTTACATACGCTAGTATAGTAAATGTACCGAGAAAGGGCGTCAACCGTTAGGATGATTGCTCTTTTTCATTTACCTCAGTATTTGGCGGCAACGGCAACCTTTGCTTCATATCCTTATCGACAAATATATTGAAATTCCTATTTTTGAATCCATTTATAAGAGTATCAGTCCCTAGATTCTTTTTCAGACAATTGAGCAATTCTCTTTTACAGCGACTATTACCCTCTATCGCACCTGTCTTGATTTTCAAGTCATAACTGATTGCTCCAATTATGAGGTCAACTAACTGTAACAAATCATTAGAGCGCGAATTGATTCGACACACCCCAGCCAAAGCCAATCTGCCCAGCTTACTGTTAACATTCTTCTTTACATTCACTTCGAATCGAACATCTTTCGGCGTTGTGACATGATCAGCAAGTAAGATAAGAATCTCTTTTTCCGCTAGCGCGGCTTCAATCAATCGCATCGTCAATTGCTCATACGCCTGCCATGGATCGTTGCCAAATTCTTTCTTGAAATATTCCCCTTCCTTATCGATAGAATATGAATAAAAATGTGTGCTTTTCGCATCAAAAAATGCTCCTAACGCAAACTTCGCAAATTCAATATTCTTCCTCGATAATTTGTTGAAATGCATCTCATCATGAAAATTCCTCTTGTTTCTCTCATAGAGGATCTTATTCATCAAATAATACGGCTGACTCAATTTAATGATGCCGACGCTGAAAAACGGGTCTGTTAGATTGTTCAGACTCCCTGTCTCATCCAGAAAACAAAACTTTGTCCAGATTTGATCGTAATCTGAAAGTTTCAAATCCTCCGTCTTTATTTCTTTGTTGAATTTGAAAAAACTCATGGGAGACAGTATAGCACTTACTAGCATGCCGTGTGAGCATTATTCGAACGGATTTAAGCCGCAAAGATTGAAATAATCACAAGGAGCACGTACACTATATTCTACGCGCTCGTTCTAAACCGCTATCGTCAAAGCCATGAAGATTTCCCTGAAAAAAACCGTACTGAAAGCAAGCCTGCTCATCATTTTCATTCTCATAGTCCTCACCGCCATGATCAGCCGAGGGCTCAATAGAGCGTATGAAGATATTCAGTCGACAGTCGTCGTTGATAGGAGCGGCGAACCGATCTGGATCTTGCCGAATAGCAGAGGCAACTATTCGATATTCGCGACGAGCGTACCGCAAAGATTCGCTGAGCTTTTGCTGAGCAAAGAAGACAAGCATTTCTACTCTCATCCTGGCATGAATCCGATTGGGACCACACAGCTCATCCTCACTAAAATGGGGATCGGGAATCGCCGCAGCGCTAGCACCATCGATCAGCAGCTCGCCAAGATGCTGCTTGGGAACGAGACTAGGCGAACCATTTCTAATAAAGCGATTGAGACAATGGATGCGATGATGTATGACCTCTATATGCCGAAATCCTCCATCCTCCTCGCCTACTGCAATACGGCCTATTTCGGCAATCATATTCAAGGTCTGAAAACGGCTAGTAAGGCATATTTCAATAAATCTCCTGAGAAGCTCTCGACAGAGGAGATAGTCCAATTATTAGGAACATTGAGCGATCCCAGTTTCGATAATCCCTTATCCGAGAGCAACATCCGCAAGTCGAGAATCCTGGCAAAGCAGCTCGGCGTACAAACAGTAGATCAGAGCTTCGCTAGTCCAGATACAGTCAAACAGAATCTGTCTTCATTTCAAGAAAAGGAAGATAGCTTCGAGCTCAGGCCATATATCCAGTCGATGAAAGATATGCCCAAAGAGATCAAGACCTCGATCGATTCAAAATTAACCACGAATGTTCGGCAGATCCTCGGATCAATAGTCCCCTCTCTATCAGATCGCGATGCGCACAATATGGCTATCGTGATCATGAAGCTGCCTGAGAATGAGATCCTGACTTTCATCGGAAGCCCGGACCCGACAGGCATTAGCTATGGCCAACAGATCAACATGCTCCAAGAACCGCGCCAAGTCGCTTCGACCATAAAGCCTCTAGTCTATGCTAAAGCTTTTGAGATGGGAGCCAGGCCATATACCCTGATCGACGACGAGGAGTATGAGTACAAGACTGACGATGGCCAATCGTTCTATCTTAGGAATTATGATGGGAAATTCCACGGCAGGATCACAGCAGCGTATGCTCTAGATAACAGCATAAATATTCCCGCAGTCAAGACGCTCTCTTTTGTAGGAGTAGATCATTTTGCCGATTTTTTGAGCACCCTTGGATATGCAGATACGAAAAAAGTGCATGCTCTCGGCATAGGCGCCGCTCTCGGTACCATCGATATGACCCTTCCGGATCTGGCTCATCTCTATACCATCTTCCCCAATCAAGGAAAACTGAATTCAATGCATCTATTCTCCGATCAAAGTTTGAATTCCAGCTTCTTTCCGCAAAGCTCAAGACAAGTCATAGAACCACAATACACCCAGCTAGTGACAAAGATCCTATCCGACCGCCATCTCGCTACGGATCAATTCGGCTACAGGAGCGATCTGAATATTCCTCTAGATAATTACGCGCTGAAAACTGGGACATCCGACGATTATCATGATAGTTGGGTTATAGGATTCACGCCAGATTTCTTGGTAGGAGTATGGGTCGGCAATGCCGATAACAAATCTACAAAGAGATTGTCCGGACAGAGCGGCGCCGGCGAGATTTGGAGTCAGGTCATGGAGCTCATGTCGCATTCTACATACAACAAGAAGACTCCTTTCGCTTTTGATAAGATCCGCCCGATCGGAGGGACGACAAACTCTGCCTACGAGATATCCGGCGATGATATCGAGAAAGCCAGAGACCTATTTATCGATAGTAAATGATCCTGCTCCTGTGCGACCGAAATTCTCAGGCGTGTATAATTCAGAGATCTGGCTTGGCAGGCGCAGATATTTGCCCGGAACGAGCGCTCTCACTTTATAATCGAATGAATAGGTGCCTGGGCTAAGGCTCTCTTTATAGAGAAAAGCTCGATCATCCTTCCACTCCTGATGGTCTGGCCAGAATGTCGAATCTTGCACATCCTGTTCACTGTTGGAAATATCTTGATCTTCATACGCCGAACGAACGACGTCGTTAGAAAGGGTCTTATCTTCAGTCGCTAGACTAGTATCGACTATCTCCATTCCTGCAGGGATGAAGTCTTCGATCGATACATCATTCCTGGTCACCGGCACGGTGAATTCGATATGCTCCCGCAGAACATCTCCAACATGCGCTTGGTTGATGGGGGTCTGCCCTTTGGTATCGGATAGAGCATAGAATCCATGCGAGATAGCAAAGCCCTCATCACGCGGTCCCATAGTATCGGCCGGAAGATAATACTTCAAGCTAAGGTCGTAATAGATCTTGCCTTTTGAAGCGGCTCCATCGGCCGATCTGGCGAAGGCCACCGTATTCATGCCACCGAACTGCAATCGGCTCATAGGCAGAGTCTTCGAGATCGTGGTCAGGATATTTTCAGGCTTATAAGAGAAGGTATCGATCGTCTCCCCATTCAAGGAATTGGTTTCCATGAAGACAGCAGATGTCTCAGGCTGCCAATCGAGATACTGGGTGAAACCCTTGATCACAGCCAGATTATTCTCTGTCGAGTCCCATGAGCCGTCTTTCGAGCGCGACAGGGTCAGCCAGCGCAATAGATTTGGCAATTCGGCCTGATTTTGCTTTTCCATGGAGAGCAATTCTATATAGCGAGCTGTATTAGATATAGCAGTCTCATAGCGATAGCCGCCACTAGAAGCATCAAGGAAACTGCCTCGAGAATCGACTATCACCCTGTTCTCAAGCGTGAGATCGATCTTTTTTGATTGCGAAGCCAAGAATCCGTATCGATGCGACAATCCGCTAATGGAGAGCAAGGTGCCGGTAGAGACAGTTTCATTTTTAAGGATACGATCTACGGCAGAATTGAAATCTTTCGCGAAGGATAGATCAGAGACATATCGCGGCCTCGTGTATAGGGCTTCCGCAAAAGCAATGATCTCTTCGTCTGAATATACTATATTCGAATGTGAATATTGACTGTACAGATAATCTGCGCCCTTATCCCAAGCAGTCTCATCGATGCTATAGCCAGCGCTCTTCAGGGTGTCAAAAGCCTTCAAAGCTTCCTCGGTCGCGAATAAGCTCGAACTATAGCTTTCGGACCAGAGCCTGAATCCTCCATCGGAGCTCTGCCTGTTATATATCGATTGCAATCGGCTCTGGATGATATCCTGAGCTTTTTGTTCCTTTCCATCGAACAAGATCTTCCCTGTATAAGTAGAAGTCCCGTTGGTGAAAAGCAGATGTGCCTTATCCATGAGCGCTATCGCTTGGATCTGGCTCCCCATCTGTTCAGTGCAATCATAAGGATAATCGATCATATAATTCAAAGCCTGAGGCAGATACATAGCTAGAGTGGCCGAGCTTCTGACAGACAATTCGCCCATATTCGGGATTATGGTAGTAGGAACATATATTGATTCGCTGGCGGAAGAATCGGTTTGACCGGCCGTCGCAGTCACCTCGTATGCGCTGCTCGGATTGACTTTGATCGTGTCCACGACCGAATCCGATAAGCCTGATCCAGAGGCCTCGATAGTATAAGGGATATCTCCAGGCTGAGCTGTTTCAGGCACAGACAGATCAAAATATACATCTTTTGATTCCCCCGCCTTCAAGCTCATGTCGCTCTTCAGAGAGGCTTTTGAAGAATCTAGTGTAGATGGGACCGTCAAAGCGACGCTCCCCTTGAAATCATTTCGGCTATTATTGAAGATAGTCGCCCCCAGAGAGAACTTATCGCCAGGCAATACGAATCGCGGCTCGAGAGGAACGATCATCAGCTCTTTGCTCGAGATGAATTCCTTATAAGCCACTCCGAGGCTCGTATCCTGTGTGATGCCGACTGCCTCTGCTTGCCAAGTCGTCAGATTGTCCGGCAAAACGAATGAGAGGACAGCATTGCCGCCTTGATCCGTCATGATATCAGCATTCCAATAGGCCACTTCCTTGAAATTGCCGCGGCTCTTCTGCTTGTCTAGGTCTCCACCTCCCCCTCCCTTGCCGTCACTGCTTTGCCAAGGTATATCCTTGAGCAAGCTCTTGTAATTCGACGCTGTTCCAATTGTGAGCGGGATATTCCCGTAAAAATATTGGAGCGGGTCCTTGTGAGGATTGCCTCGAAGCGCGAGCACATTCATCTCGACAACGGCTAATGAGACATCAGCGATGACAGGCTTGCCGCTGGAATCAGTAGAGCGGATATTCAATGTCACCTTATCGCCAGGGCTATATTGCTGCTTATCGGGAGAGATGGTCAGATCGAGCTTCTTTTGATCGCTATCTACCTTTATATTCTGACTGCCGAAGCGCACTGCCCTGTTCGGAGCATAGGCTACGACGCTCACATAGACATTGGGATAATATCTCTGCTCAACGGGAAATTGAAAACGAGTCAGTGACCCAGTAAGATCTATGATCTTGTAACTATAGATGCTGCCTCGCTCGATCGTCACTAGCGCCTTGCCTTTCCCCTCCGGCATTTTGATCAGGACTTCTGCCGTAGTGCCACTCTTGACCGTGGTATCATTCAAGACCATTTCAAGCGATGTATCGTCGCTGCCCCTCACAGAGACATTCTGGTCTCCATAGACATAGAACCAAGATCGGCTGCCGACTGCCGCGCCATCCTGCCCTGAGGTGACATCGACGGCATATTCTCCTTCATCGACTTGCGGCAGAGCAAGGCTGCCATCGCCATTGGAATCCGTGCTGGCGTCAATGGCTTTGACTAGATCGCGCTTTTGATCCCAGATCATATTGCCATTGCCGTTCTTGGTGCTCGTCCAATAGACGTGATACAGATTGACCTTGACTCCGAGCGATCTTGGGTTAGCAGCGGTATCGACAGTCTTCAATTTGAGCGAGATCGCTTCTCCTTTGCCGATGAATGGCTCTACGATCTTGCTTCCGATATATATCGGTGCGGCATGCATGATGAATGATTTCTGCGCCGATATGCTCCTCCCTTCTTGATTCTTGACCGTCGAATCGATCACTACGATCTTGCTCTGGTCTTGGCCGGTGCCTGAGAAGACTGAGCCCGTCGGCTTGATCGTCGTCTGACCATTCTGATCGAGCGTCGCTTGACCGCTGCTTATATAGCGATCGCCATAATAATAACCCTGCCCCATATCATCGCTTAGATTATTGAAGTTGAGATATTCCTTGGTGTACTTGTCGAAATAATAATATTGGCTGCTTACATGATAATTCAACGCCACATTAGAGACGGGGATGCCAAAATAATAATTGGAACTGACTTGGATAGCCGGATCATCGCCTTTATTATACTCATCCTTAGCCGTCGTCATGTCCACCTTGAATGCTGCCGGGGCATAATCCAAGACGTCAAAATAGGCGCATTGATATTTGATACAGGCGCTATATGTTCCCAGCTTCGCTGAAGGGTCGAGATCGAGAATAGTACTGATCGATCCGAAGCCGTTGGGTGTCAATTGGACTTGCTTCACGGCTGCATTCGAAGGGTCAGTTACAGTGAGAGTCATAGGAGTAGCCGACGGGGCTTCATAATAGCCGTCATACCCCGCTCGTAAAAGGCCCTTGATATCTACTTCTTGGCCAGGTCGATAGATCGGTTTATCCGTATACAGGAAAGTCTTTTGGGCATTGCTCGCGCTCTCAGCATAGTTGAGAACCGTTGCGCCGCCAGCCATGACAGCATTATCGCCGCCTAACGAGACGACGGTCATCTCAGGATCAGCGATCGGGACGAGATATGCCAGGCCTTGATCATTGGTCGTAGCTGTTTCCACGACACTGCCATCTTTATATGTTTTGACAGATGCTCCTGCCACCGGACCTTGCGTGCGAGCATCGATGACCCAATACATATTCTGCAGCTTATTGATCTGATCGCCTCTCAAAATGGCGCCATTATAACCAGCAGTCAAAGAAGGGTTGATGCTCTTCTGTGTCACGACCAGATTCGTCACTGAGATATATGAGACCGTCGAATATCTCCATGAATTATTGCGATTCACCGCCAACAATGGGCTGGATAGGAGCACGGCATAATTCCCGATCTGATCCGGAAAATAATCGGCGATATCGACACCAAAGAAGACTCTGCCTGGTTGATCAGTCGGCAGTTCTATCGTTTTGGAAACAGTCTCCTGACAATAGTCTCTGGCGTCGAGCTTATAATCTTGTCGCACTCGATAATAATCATAAGGAGACAGGCGGCAGACTGTAGATGTGATCCTCGGCAAGAATGTCTCAGCAAAGGTCATCTTGGTCTTTCCTGGCACAGCTACGATGTCCGTGCTCTGATAATTATGCAGCTCGTAATCATTGTCAGTCGCATCTCTTGTACTGAAATCAAAAGCTTTGCTAGCTGAGCCTCCGAATACATCGGCTGCTTCGATCTTTCCTTGATATCCAGCCTGAGGCAATAGATATCCAGAGACCGAGGTGATAAATTGACCGACCGCGCAAGGGCTGATCGTGCCATAATGATTCACATCTGATCTGTAAGAGTGCGACCAAGATAGAGGCTTAACAACTGGAGTAGAATCGATCTTTTGCTTGGCGCTATCAGTCTGCAAAGGATTATTGGAACAGATTGTGAGCGTATTCAAAGAATCGCCAGATTTCACATCAAATATAGCCAAAGGACCGTATACACTGAGACTGATGGGTGTGCGAGTAGAGCTCAGAGAATTTCCTGAGGCTGAAGCGATCGAATCGAGATCAACCTCAGTCGTATCGCCAGTCTTCAGTTTGTCAGCATCGAAAGAGACAAGGAGAAGAGACTGATCGGGAACCTTTGTACATTTCGAGGTATTGACATCATCTTTGCACTTTTCTCCATAAACTACAGAGTTGACTGCTGGACCAGTGATCTTGCTTTTGGCCAGATCGATATCTTCATAAAAATGCATAGCTAGCTGTCCCTGTGGATCGAAGCGGTCTAGACTGGCATCGCTAGTCCTCGGTGAGAGAACGGTCAGGCTTGAATAGATATTATCTACCGAAAAGTAAAATGTGCCAGGGGCATCGAGACTGATATCTCCATGGGATGCTGGATAGGCATGGGTGACGGTCACGGTATAAGTGCGATGTAGCTGCCAAACTCCGCTATCTCCGCCAGCTGGATAGATAGCCATGATGCTAGGGTCTAGCGGACCATCGATCTTCCCTTCTTGCACAGAGAAAGGTATATTCTTTTCGCCATCATTCACAGTCACAGAATTTTTGGTGCGATCCAGATCGACGGCCTGATTGAATCTGATCAAGAATGGCTGATTATAGCCTCTTACTGCGGTAGTCGCTTTGCTATCGCTATACGAAGAAGGATCCGTCCAAAATCGGAGATGTCGGGTCGTAAATGATGCAGTGAACGGCTTCACATCGAGCCCCTCGAGAGATTTGAGACCGGCCTTGACTGAAACAGTGTATTTGGCTGATCCGATCAAACCGCTATCGGATATGAATTGCAAGGTGTTGGTGCTGATCCACTTGAATCGGCCGGCCGTGTTCGGAGAAATAGAAACGGGCGGATCTGTCGGTGACATCTCATCTATCGTGCTCAAGGGCACCATCGGACGATTGAAGACGATACTGATCTTGGTATCAGTCACAACTTCTCCATCGTGCGGCAAGATCGATATGACAGCCGGATCAGGCACGACCAGAAAATCAGACTGCATCGTCTTCCCTTCAGAGAGCGCCAAGGTCACCGAATAATGCTTGTTCAAAGCCAACGTTTTATTTGGCTGGAAATAATATACAGGCTCCGCCTCAGCAGCATGCGCGCTCGGTATGATCGAGGCGACTTTACCATCGATCCATCTTCCTTCTATCTTTGGGTCGAACATCACCTGCTTCGTCGGATCAAAATTCTGCATGCTCGTTCCCGTTGGCAAAGAGACGGAGATGGCGGCCGATAGCGAGACTTTCTCGGGGACCAAACGATAGGCGGCCTGATAATTCTTGGCTGGGATATGAAAAGGATTCCCTATCAAACCATGAAACACCGCATACGCAGCGACACAGAGGACCACGACCAGCACAACGATCCCCACCCGCGCGAGTTTTGTTTTATTCATGGTTATTAGAGATTAAGCTTATTTGGCTATGAGTAAGTATAGAGCCACGATATGGTTTTGTCCAAAAAATAATCTCCCTTGCTGTTCAGATATTCTGAAGGATACAGCGAGAGCTTTCATATGCCATAATGCCGTTTGAATCGACTAGCCATTACAGCATTACAATCTCAGAAATAGAGATTCTTAGCCCTATTAAGAAATAAAAATGGCCACCGAGCGAAACAGCGGCCATTCCGTCTACCCAAGACACGAGTCAGCTGCTAACCTCCTCGATTATGGATAGACTGACAAACATATAATCAAAGGTCTGTCCCCGGACGCTTCTGTTACTGGAAACTTAATCTTTCACAGGCTCTTCCGGGCGTCATAAGATATCCTTTCTTGGACGGCTGAATTAACGAACGAGCTGACCTTTCGTCCATCAAGACCAGTTAAACCGATATCTAAATTAGCATAGAGTCAGTTTATAGACAACATCACAGACCATCAAATGAGCTCGACCACTGCTACAAAAAGCTTCTGGGTCTTCGGCATTTTCCGCAGACACCAGCGCCTTTGAAGTGATCTGATGTCCCGGAGTACCTGTAAGTATTCCCATATCATATTCTGTTATGCGGCCATCGATGACGATCTCCTTGGAATAACCGATGATTTGCGCCACGATCTTTGCTGTATCAAAAGCTCGGATGAGCGGAGAGCTCACTATGATATCGATATTCAAACCGAGGCTCTTGATCTTGTTGCCAGCCTCTCTGGCCTGTTCACGGCCTTTTTCGGTCAATGCTGAATCGTCTTTCTGTCCCGCGAACACCTCCCTGAGATTGGCTTCGCTTTCGCCATGACGGATGAAATAGATCATGATCAGCCATTATAGCCTAACTTCTTCTCCGTCTCCACAGAAGGTAATAGGTATATCGCGCAATATTCTGTCATTTTCTCGGGGTCGCGTGGTCGCTCAAGTTACAGAAATATTCCGAAAAATTGACGATGCTACGATCTACATTCCGAGCTTCAAAGATTGTTACCCTACACCAGCACTCACTATATCTAAAAAGTAATTTCTTCTCTGTATCAGATCTGTATTTATAATAACTACGCCCTTTTTTACCCTTTTTAAAGGGCGGGTGTTAACCGTTTTTTCACCGTTTTTTAACGGCAATAACTGCCGTTGTTTTCACGTTGTATTAACAACGGAGTGCGAGACTGCTTTTTAACTGCTTTATCAGTCTTACCCCACACTCTCACTCACTATGTTGCGAAAAAGTGACTTCCCGTTAATTTCCCGTTATTACGGGTAAAATTATTGAGTTACCCCACCCTTGTCTTCACTATTTTATCCTTAACTCTCTGTTTCAATTTCCAACCATTACCATGACTCAAAAGTCCGAGGTACGACTGGACGACTTCCGGCTTTTCTTGAGAATCTTTGATTTTCTTGAACATACGATTTTTTGTTGTTATCCGTATCACTCGATGGTGCGGAAAATGGACCCATCCCAGAAAATCTACGCCTGATGAAGCTGTCTTTATAAACACCTTATCTGGATGAAGAGACAGCTTTAGTTGCTCACTGAGAAAGCTCTGGACCTTTGGCAGAATATCCACCAACACATCTTTCTCATGGTGCATAATAACGAAGTCATCGGCATACCGAATATAATACTTAGCTTTGAGCTTGTGCTTCACAAACTGGTCAAACTCATTCATGTAAACATTTACCAAAAGTTGCGAGGTCAGGTTACCTAAAGGCAAACCCTTACCTGGACCAGTACTTTGAAAACTCTCAACAATGCGTTCAACAAGCCAGATCGTTTCCATATCATTAATATGTCGCTTGAATATTTCAATAAGCTTTTCATGATCAATAGATGCGAAAAACTTTCTTACATCGCATTTCAGAACCCAGCATGCCCTACTATTACTTTGTGATACTTTCATCATGAAATCATTGAACCGATTTAACGCTCGATGTGTTCCTTTGAACTGTCGACAGGAGTAGGAATCATAAATAAACTTTTTATCAAAATAGGGATACAAAATCCTGTAAATAGCATGATGCAATAATCTATCTCGGACCGTAGCCTTGTGAATACTTCTCGGTTTCGGATCACTTATCGAAAAAGCTTCGTATGCACCATGTCTATACATTTTTGTTCGCAGTTCCTCGTGCAATTTGAAAATGTTTTGAGAGAGATTCAGAGAAAATTCAGCAACGTCCTTTTTAGATTTCTTGCCACATATAAATTCGGTCCACGCATCGCATAGATTTTTGATGGATATGATATTCTTATACTCATGACTCATACTAATAAGGATCATATTACCCCCCCCCCCGAGAATTACCACAGGTAATTCTCAAATCGAAAGAGACATATCGTTTTTGGCTCTCTATCTATCGTGATTTTCCGAAAGTCGAACGGTATGGAATTGGAAACAGAATTGAACAGGCTTTTCTTGATGTACTTGAATACACATTCTGTCTTTCTTATCTCCCACCTGAACACAAAATACCAATATTAAACAAAGCCATCACAAAACTTGATATTGTGAAGTTCTTTGTGCAACTCGCATGGGAAAGTAAAATTATTCCAACTGATACATACTCGGACTTAATCGGAAGACTTGAGGAAATAGGGCGACAACTTGGTGGTTGGAAGAAGGGTTTGCAAGCAAAAACTCCCCGACCTTAAGCCGAGGAGAAAACCAACAGTTTCGAGAGAACACCTGGTTGCCATCATTCCACCTGTTCGGGTTCTCGACGGAGTTCGCATTGACGTTCCAGCCGTCGTCGTTCCAGTTCACGTTGACCGCGCGAAGCACACCAGCGTTATCGTATACAAGATCATCTATATCACCGCCAGCCAAACCATGACCAGCTGAATTTTATCCGGGACATCAAAGTCCGCTAATCTCATATACCAATTCTTGTTATTTTTTTGAAGAGACTTTCCCCACTCTCATACAAGGCGTACCCAGTATGACTCTCGAGAAAAATATCCTAAGACCATGACGTGAAAGCCATGACCGTCACGTAACACATGATTTCGGAAATAAGTATAGCAAGAGAAATTTAAATATAAAAAAATTGACCCCCAATCCGCCGAAGCAGACCGAGGGTCAAAGGGTCCAAGGGACAAAGGATCAGGCTTGCGCCGGAGCCGAAGGTTCCGAGGATTCGAGAACAGAATTGCGAGAGAACACCTGGTCGCCATCACCCCACCCGTCCGGGAGCTCGACGGAGAACGCACTGACGCGCCAGCCGTCGTCGTCCCAGCGCACGTAGACCGCGCGAAGCACACCATTCTGGTCCCGAATGTAGAAGATGTTGGCGTAGCCGTTGTTCAGGAGAACACCGTCTTCACCATTCTTCTGCTTCTCCATCAAGGAGAACATTTCCGTCAAAGTGGTTTCGGATTTCTCCTCGCCACCCAGTTCGGTAATGATGGGACCATCAACTGAAGACTTCCGCAATTTGTGGTAGCGGAGCGTCTGTTCGCTGATAGGGTCTTCGGTCTTGCCGTCGCCCGACAGGAACCAGCTGGTGAAGTTGTCCCAGACTGCCGAGATCTTCACCGGAGCGTTGCACTTGGTGTTGACCACGAACTTGTCTTTGGCGACGAACTTGCTGGTGGTTGCCGATGTTGTAACCGTTCCAACCAGATCGAGCAAAAGCTCGAGCTTGGCCGGTTCGACAGGGACGACGGACGTTTGAGGAAGGAGGCAATTCGCCAGGTTCTTTTTGAGACCCTTTTGATTGCTGGTCCATCCTTCGGCCGTCATCTGATCAATCTCCCCCGGGCGAGGAGCTTGGCGCAAAAGCGCCGCTTGGAATTCGATATACCATCCCGGGACTTCATTCAAGGCTGTACTCATGATGAGCTGTTCCTTTCTTACATTGTTTGATTCGCTGTCGATTTGGCCACATTGGTTTCATCACAGCAGAGAATGGCCTATGTGTATGAGCCACTTTCTGCTGTGATAAAACTCGCAATTTCCTATCAAAGAACTATGTAACTATTATACACCCATATTGCACTATTGTCAATACCGATAAAACGCAGACAAATATGGGTAATTTAGGCTATTACCCTACAGTCTCATTCACTATTTCGGACTACTTCTAAGTGACCGTAATCACCGTAAATTCTTTGCGGACCAGCTCACCTGTTATTTTCCTGTTCTATCAGGTCGACCACCGTAATTTAACCGTATTAACGGTCAGGAGTTAACAGGCATGATCAGGCGTTATCAAATTATAAAGTTTTACTGTAAATAACGACCTTGGGTTATTTCACCCCACCCTTATCTTCACTATTTTCTTCGTCGACTTCATCTTTGTACTTCTCGAACCATTCTTTCTTCACTGGTCTGTAGACTGTATCCATGAGAGTAAGCAAAGCTACTGCCTGATCCATCGCAGTCGCATCGTCGATATCTTGGCCAGGGTTTTCCTTTCGCCAAATCTCTTTGAATTCTTCTAACGCTTGTTTTGAAATCATATGTTTGTAATTACCCCCGAACCTCGCCTGAAAAGCGTACACAGGGGCATTTAGGGGCTAATTATGGGGTAACTTAAGCCTCTTTTTGGCTAAAGCTATGCCGTATGCGCCAACTACGGTAAGGATCAGGAATATTCCGATTCCCGGTGAAATGTATAGGACCAACTTGAAAACGTTGTAGAAAAACGAGAGGGCCGCATTCATAATGCTGACAATAACTCCGAATACTTCGTACATCAAAAACATTAGACCTACCCAGATCACCGCCTTTATTCCCCGATAGAGTTGCCAGTCTCTCAAACCTCGAACGATGACGTTGTGTAAGAATTTATAAAACCCAGCAACGTACAGCAGATATCCCGGGACCACAAAAGCCAATGCGCTGTAAAATACGCGGACCAAAATACTTGGTTGCTCAATCGGACTTATTGATTGCCAGACAAATGCAGAACCTTGAGCACAGGACCAAACAAGATATCCGAGCGATACTACAAAAGAAAAAACCATCGAGTATGTAATCTCTTTCTTGTGTTCTTTGAGAACTTTGGTATGCCAGTTGATTGGGATTATTTCTTTCATGAGTTTGTTTAATTATCGAAAAATCTTACAAAATCTTTTCCAAAATTTGTCGCCTTAACAAAAGGGGCGGCTATTGGACCTATTCTTGATGAAAAATCAGAGTTTAATATTCCAGTCGTCACTAGATTATAAATATATTCATTCTTATCTGATGTTTGTTCGTAAACTTGGTGAAAGTCACTTCTATTTACATCCACGTCTCTCAAAACCTTGATATCTTCTAGGCTAAGAATATTAAGTACGTGATACATTCGCTCAAGTTCAAATTTCTCCTGATCTTCGGATTGGGTAAAACCAAGAAATATAGATCTCAAAACTTTTCTCTTTTTCTCATTTTTCTCTCGAATGTATTGTTCCAAAGCATAGACAAAACCATCTTGAAACTTTATATCGTTTAATATTTCTGCTGTAAATATTGATGGATTATCCCTCACCATTTCAACCCACTCTAGCGCCCTCTGTTCTCGTAGCTTCAATCCAGCACCATAAAGAGATTTACATAAACCCCATGCAATATTTAAACCTGGCAATGTCGAAGCAATCTGGTCCGCAATGACCAATGCTGAACTTTTCAGAATTGTTTTATCTTTATTATTCATGTTAATCATCAAGAATATCTGGATCCTTACCAAAGTTATCTAAAAACATGTCTATTATTTCTTTATTATCTGTGTAATTTGATCCATTATCAGACTTAATAGTCTCAATTCTCTTTTTGACGTCATCAAGAGCTACGAACACCCCGAGGCTCTTATAATTAAATTTCTTAACCCTCTTGCCAACATAGTCGCCAAACGTGTGGCTAAAGCTTTCAAAGATGAATGATTTAATGAAACTTACCAGACCAGGATCATTTGTTGTTATGAGATTAACGTATTCTTTCCAATCATCAGCACCTGACCACTCCTTCCATCGGTAAAGTATACTCAAAAAATTTCTGTTGCTTTGTAACTTGTCTGCTTTTTTGAATTCAATTATCTTAGCAAGGCAAGCTTTTTGTAACTCATTCAACTTATCTACAGGAATAAGCATCGAATCGTCTTTATTCTTGTCACCCTTTTGAGACTCAAGAGAAATATTGTAAACGGGACCATACAATCCTGTAGATTTCTCGGTAGCTGTCTTAAATATATTGAAGTTAATTGACTTATCATCATTTCTCTTAAGGAGTTGAAATATTATTCTTGCACACTGAAGGTCTGCCCCTAATTCAAACATTCCCATCCTATCAGCTGGTAGTGAATCCGAAATATTAAATAGAGTTTGGACCACCGACAAGTAGGCAGTCTTAGGTATCTTTGATTCATCACCAGTATAATCTTCCATTCGCTCTAATACTTTTTGGATCTTCCCTTTCTCTAGAAATTCTTTAAAGATCTTTTCTAGTGCCAATTGGTCACTAACCACATTCAATATTGAATCAACCTCAAATTGACTCAACTCTGTCTCATCTCCACCAGGTATCAATGTGAAATATGTGGCGAAGTGTTTAGGTGCACATATCCTGAGTTGCTTGTTCCACATCGGGAACCAGTCCGACCCATGTGACGAATATCCATACTGAAAGACTCCGTCGACTTGAGGAAAGAGTCTTCTAAGTAATTCTTGTGTGCTTTTTTGTAGGTTTTCAGGTAAATCTTTTATACCAGCTTCGATCTCTTGTCTTCTTGTGTTTGTGTTAGATCCAGTATGTCCTTTGTCTGTTGAAGTAAAGAGATCATCTTTTGTACGCATAAAATTATAAAAACTTGGCGCAAATACTCTTATCGTCTCGATTGCTATAAAGTCTACAGGGTTAACTTCCACAGAGTTTCCTTTGCACATTAACGAAAAACTAAACTCTAAACTACTCGCGAATCTCTTAACATCACGTATGTTTCTAAAAAAATCCTTTAGACCGGAATGATATATGTTCCCCCAATATGTCTGCTCAAACAAAGCCTCTGAAGATTTTGGCAATCCAGCTAATATTCTATCCAGCTCTTCAAAAAGTAGTTTGGCGATCTTTTCTTGTTTTACCAAAGGAATATCAAAACTAACCTGCACAATCTTTTCAATATAGTCCTGACCATTTATACCTGGCTGTAATTCTAAAGCTTTTTGAACCACATCCCTATCAAAAGAAAGGAGGTAAATAACATTAGGAAAATCACTATTAATTTTTATTAATTTAAACACCTGTCTTACTTCTTCAGGAGTAAGACGATCGATATCGTCAATTATGATAAGAATTTTATCCTTTCTCTGTCTCAATGTGTCCTTAATATCTTTCTTGAAGGATAGGACTGTTTTTTGTTTTGCATTACCTCGCTTCTCAAAGTAATCGGCGATTGACTCTAGGGTTTTCTTCGCAAACGAAAGCAAAATGAGTATAAAACCAACCACAAACAGGATCGTCTTCCACTTTCCTACATCAAAACTTAACCATTGCAATATTTGCCCAGCTGACAATCCAAATAAGCCAATCAATATTAAAGATTTTTCAAAGATTTTACTTAACACTTCCTCATCTGGTATCAAGCCAAATAGTTTCGAATACGATCTGAGCTTGTCTGCGAGCTGTATGTCTTTTTCAGATGTATTTTGTATCTCAAGTTCTTTAGCAATCTCGTTGAAAAAGTGTTCATTTAATTTATCCTCTCCTGAAAATAACCATGGATTAAATTCAATTACTGTTGGCTTGTTTTTCTCAGTAGATTGAGATATTTCTGTACGAGCAAGATTGATTACAGAACTTTTTCCCGAACCCCATTTCCCGTAAAGAGCAATTACAAGGCTATCTATACCTTTCCAATCGATAATTGATTTGCCAAGGTTGTACGAAAAATTCAATCGTCCAAGGCGATCATCTTTCTTATCTTCAATTGGTTTATCATTTATAAACATATATTTTATTTCCATTCATCGTACGAAAGTATGAAACTATTCAATTCTTCTTTTAAACTCTTCCACTTGGGGATATATTTGGTCATCAATGCAACAAACTTGTCAGTGTGCTTTTTCTCAATCAAATGTATAAGTTCGTGGACCACCACATATTCAATACAAGCTATCGGTTTCTTTGCTAACTCTAGATTTATCAACACGTGAGCCTTCTTGTGATTGCAGGTTCCCCAACG